>CAKRRS010000014.1 GCA_934394665.1 uncultured Acetatifactor sp.
AACTTACAGGAAGCAGTAAATGCTACCAATAAGTTCAAGGCACAGGAAGGCAGAGGTGAAGCACAGGTTGCTCTGGCTTATACGCTGGGTGATGCTTATACCCTGGAGTACTGGACCGGCATGGCTAAGAAGATCGAAGAGATGGGTGCAGATTCCATCTGTATCAAGGATATGGCCGGTCTGTTAGTACCTTATAAGGCTGCTGAACTGATCAAGGCTATGAAGGAAGTTACCAAGCTTCCGATCCAGCTGCATACCCACTATACTTCCGGTGTTGCAAGCATGACTTACCTGAAGGCAGTAGAGGCCGGTGTTGATGTCATCGATACCGCTATGAGCCCCTTCGCTATGGGTACTTCACAGCCTGCTACCGAGGTTATGGTTGAGACCTTCAAGGGAACCCCTTACGATACCGGTCTGGATCAGAACCTGTTGGCTGAGATCGCTGATTACTTCAGACCTTACAGAGATGAGTGCCTGGCTAACGGCCTGCTCAATCCTAAGGTTATGGGTGTTGATATCAAGACGCTGCTGTATCAGGTACCCGGCGGTATGCTTTCCAACATGGTAAGCCAGCTGAAAGAGCAGAACGCAGAAGACAGATACTACGATGTATTGAAGGAAATCCCCAATGTTCGTAAGGATCTGGGTGAGCCTCCTCTGGTTACTCCTTCTTCACAGATCGTTGGTACCCAGTCTGTATTTAACGTACTGCTCGGCGAGCGTTACAAGATGGCTACCAAGGAGACCAAGGCAGTGCTTCGTGGTGAGTACGGCCAGACCGTTAAGCCCATGAATCAGGAAGTAATCGATAAGGTTATCCCCGGTGAGGAGAGAATCACCTGCCGTTACGCTGATCTGCTCGACAACGAGTTAGATAAGCTGGAAGCCGAGATGAAGGAATGGAAACAGCAGGATGAGGACGTCTTAAGCTATGCTCTGTTCCCTCAGGTTGCTACCGACTTCTTCAAGTATCGTCAGGCACAGCAGGAAAAGGTTGATATGACCCAGGCTGACACCAAGAACGGTGCATACCCTGTCTAAATAATTCGTCAATAAAAAGGTCGCACGGCTGCTTGCAGTCAGTGCGGCTTTTTTATTAGGCTCTTGACAAGAACCGGTCTCACCCACTAAAATAACAAGTGTTATAAAAGAAAGAGTCGTTTGCTGTCCGATAACAGCGGAATGAGAGGGAATATGGCTCGCAAAGAGATGATCACAATTGATAAAATTCTGGATACGGCGTTTGCCATGACGAGGGAAGAAGGCTTTGCCAATGTGACTGCACGTAAAGTGGCGGCCAGGGCAGGGTGTTCTACACAGCCGATTTTCCGGGTATATAAGAATATGGAAGAATTGTGGGATGCGGTCTATGAAAGAGCCGCAAAGTATTTCCTGGATTATTACAGCCTGTATCCACGTACCGGCAAGACACCGTTTGCTAACTTAGGGATGGCATACATAGCCTTTGCCAGAGATGAGAGACATTTGTTTGAACTGCTTTTTGTCTCTGACAATCAGGGAAGCAGGCATAAGACGAAAAGTATGTATGAAATTTTAAACGGAGATGCCGGGAATGTGGTATATGAGATCAATCTTGCCCGTGTGGCCGGCTGCCCCGACCCCGGGGATCTGTTTATGAAGATGTGGATCTTTATCCATGGAGCGGCATGCATGTCCCTGACCGGAGATTATGATCTGACGGATCTACAGACGACGGAGCTTTTGGAACATGCTTATCATGCTTTTTACAATGAGACAACGCGAGGTTAAAGTCAGTGGCAGAATATGATGTTTTTACCCGTATCAATGAACGTTATGCAAAGATGAGCAAGGGGCATAAGGCCATTGCGGATTATATATTGAATCATTTTGACCAGGCCGTTTTTATGACGGCAGCTAAGCTGGGCGAGACGCTTGGAATCAGTGAATCCACAGTCGTGAGATTCGCTGCGGGAATTGGATATGACGGTTACCCGGAGTTCCAGAAGGCATTGGAGAGCTGCGTCAGAGGAAAATTAAACGGCATTCAGAAAATAGATGCCAAATACGGTAGAAGTTCACAGTCAGAGATCCTGACCTCTGTCCTTACGGCAGATATCGAGAAGATCCAGGATACCATAGATAATCTGGATTCTGCCGCTTTTGAGTCTGCGGTTGCTACCATATTGGAGGCGGAAAATATCTATATCATGGGGCTTCGCAGTAATGAACCGCTGGCGGCTTTTCTACATTTTTACCTGAATATGATTCGTGGAAAAGTATTTTTGCTGAATACCACAAGCGTCAGCGAGACCTTTGAACAGATGATCCATATCGGTCCGAAGGATTGCTTTATCGGGATCAGTTTTCCGAGATATTCTATGCGTACGCTAAAGGCCATGGAGTTTGCCAATGACAGAAATGCCAAGGTGATCGCCATTACCGACAGCATTCATTCCCCCATGAATCTGTATTCTTCCTGCAATCTGTTAGCAAGAAGCGATATGGTGTCGGTGGTGGATTCCCTGGTGGCACCCTTAAGTGTCATCAATGCACTGGTAGTGGCATTGTGCCTGAAATGTCCCGAGCAGGTACGTAAGAATCTGGAGACACTGGAAGAGACCTGGAACAATTATCAGGTGTACCTGAATGATGAAATAGATTTTATCGATGATGAACCTATGCTGGATTATTCTCTGCGCCGCAAAGATGCAAATAACTTATAACATACGCAGAAGTGATCCCCATGCATATGAGAGAGGTAAGACAAAGGAAACTATGAGTGATGTAATCGTGGTCGGCGGCGGTGCTGCCGGCATGATGGCTGCCATTGCCGCAGCCGCAAAGGGGCATAAAGTAACCCTTTTGGAAAAGAATGAAAAGCTTGGGAAAAAACTGTTTATTACAGGAAAGGGACGCTGCAATGTGACCAATGCAGCAGATATGGATGTGCTGTTCCAGAATGTCTGCACCAATGAAAAATTCTTGTATAGTGCTTTTTACAGCTTTGATAATGCACAGGTATGCACCCTTTTAGAACAGGCAGGATGTCCGCTGAAGACAGAGCGTGGGGATCGTGTATTCCCGGTGTCGGATCATTCTTCGGATGTGATCGCGGCTTTGCAGAGAGAATTACGTAAATATCAGGTAGATGTCTGCCTGCATACAGAAGTGAAAAAGATATTGACCAAAGAAACGAACGGTAATACTGTTTTTTGTGGTGTGGAATGCACAGATCATAAGAAACTGATAGCGGACGACTGTATTGTGTGCACAGGCGGCTGCTCCTATGCCGGCACCGGTTCTACCGGAGACGGCTATCGGTTCGCGGAAGAGACGGGACATAAGGTGACGGAGCGCAAGCCTGCACTGGTGCCGTTGGAGATCGGGGAAGCCTGGTGCAGGGAACTGATGGGATTATCCTTAAAAAATGTAACGGTGCGTCTGCAATGTGGGAAGAAAATATGGTATGAAGGCTTTGGTGAGATGCTGTTTACCCATTTCGGTGTCAGCGGTCCGTTGATCTTATCGGCCAGCAGCTTTTATGCAAAATGTGCTTCACAAAAGTCTAAAAAGAATGCGGACGAAGAAGTAAAACTGTATCTGGATCTGAAACCGGCACTGACACCGGAACAACTGGACAAGCGCCTGCTCAGGGATTTTGAAGAAGCGAAGAACAAACAGTTTAAAAATGCACTGGATCACCTGTTTCCGACAAAGCTGATTCCTGTTATGATAGAATTGTCCGGAATCTCTCCGGAAAAGAAAGTCAACGAGATCAGCAGGGAAGAGAGAAAAGCATTCGGCGCATTGATCAAGGCACTTCCCATGACCGTTACCGGAACGAGATCATTTGCGGAGGCAATCATTACACAGGGTGGCGTTTCCGTTAAAGAGATCAATCCTTCGACGATGGAATCAAAGTATGTAAAGCACCTGTATTTTGCAGGAGAAGTCCTTGATCTGGATGCCATGACCGGCGGATTCAACTTACAGATTGCCTGGTCGACGGGACATTTGGCAGGGGACAGTATACAGTGAGAAAACAGAGAAACAATAAAATAGAAAAGAGGACAAAATTATGAGTTTTAATGTGGCAATTGACGGACCTGCCGGAGCGGGAAAAAGTACGATCGCAAGAGCAGTGGCTAAGAAAAAGGGCTTTATCTATGTGGATACCGGTGCAATGTACCGTGCGATGGCATTGTTTATGATAAGAGAAGGTGTAAATCCCACAGATGCGGCAGCAATTTCCGAAAAATGCAAACAGGCGGATATTACGATCAAGTATGAGGACGGGGAACAGGTCGTTCTGCTAAACGGTGAGAATGTCAATGCCTATCTGCGTACCGAAGAGGTGGGAAATATGGCATCTACTACCAGCGCCCAGCCGGCAGTGCGCACCAAACTGGTAGAATTGCAGCAGGCACTGGCAGCAAAAAGCGATGTTATCATGGATGGCAGAGATATCGGTACCGTAGTACTTCCCAATGCACAGGTAAAGATTTATCTGACGGCAAGCAGTACGGTCAGAGCAAAAAGAAGATATGAAGAATTGACTGCAAAGGGTGAAAAGTGTGATCTTGATAAGATCCGTCAGGATATTGAGGACAGAGATTACAAAGATATGCACAGAGAGACTTCTCCGTTGAAACAGGCAGCCGATGCGGTCCTTGTAGATACTTCCGACATGACAATTGGGCAGGTGATCGACCGTATTGTGGAACTGATCGGCTGAGTGGGAGACAAAATATGGAAGTGAGACTGGCAGACTGCGCGGGATTTTGCTTTGGCGTAAAACGAGCAGTGGATACCGTGTATGAACAATTGAAAAATGGGAAGACTATCTATACCTATGGTCCAATCGTGCACAATGAAGAGGTCGTGCGGGAGCTGGCCGAAAAGGGTGTCAGGGTATTGGAGAACAAAGAGGAACTGATACAGCTTAAGTGCCCCGAAAATACAAAAGGCTCAGGAGAAAAGGCGGAAGTGCCGACAGTGATCATAAGAGCACACGGCGTAGCCCGGGAAATCTATGAAATCATGAAGAAAAACGGCGTGGAGTGCATCGATGCCACCTGCCCGTTCGTAAAAAAGATTCATCGTATTGTGGAGCAAAAGAGCGAAGAAGGGTATCATGTGATTGTCGTCGGAGACCCGAAGCACCCGGAGGTGGAAGGAATCGTCGGGTGGTGCAGCGGTCCCGTTACCGTGCTGGAGACACCCGAACAGGCAGACACGTTTGTGAAAAAAGAAGGGGAAAAACTCTGTATTGTTTCGCAGACGACATATAACTACAATAAATTTCAATATATAGTTGAAATTTTTGAAAAAAAAGGTTACAATGATAGTGTTGTGAACACTATCTGTAATGCTACAGAGGAACGACAGCGATCGGCAAAGGCCATTGCAGCGGAAGCTGACGTTATGATTGTGATAGGAGGAAAGCACAGTTCCAACAGCAGAAAGCTATACGAAATCTGCCAAAGGGAATGTGAGCACACCTATTTT
Organism: uncultured Acetatifactor sp.; assembly: GCA_934394665.1. Classification (GTDB taxonomy): domain Bacteria; phylum Bacillota; class Clostridia; order Lachnospirales; family Lachnospiraceae; genus Acetatifactor. The sequence continues at coordinate 5,494 of CAKRRS010000014.1, forward strand.
ATACAGACACTGGATGACTTGCATTTAGATCTACCTAAAGCTGTTCGACTAGTGGGTATTACCGCGGGGGCTTCCACCCCAAACAAATTAATTGAGGAGGTTCAAAATTATGTCAGAATTAACTTTTGAACAAATGCTGGAAGAATCATTAAAGACAATACATGCAGGAGAGGTAGTCGAAGGTACAGTCATCGATGTGAAACCGGAAGAGATCATTCTGAACATCGGATACAAGTCTGACGGTATTCTTACCAAGAACGAATACACCAACGACTCCAGCGTGGATCTTACCACGGTTGCCAAGGTCGGTGACACCATGGAAGTCAAGGTTCTGAAAGTAAACGATGGTGAGGGACAGGTTCTCCTTACTTATAAGCGTCTTGCTGCTGACAGAGGCAACAAGAGAATCGAAGAAGCATATAACAACCACGAGGTTCTGAAGGCTACCGTTTCCCAGGTACTGGACGGCGGTTTGAGCGTAATCGTGGACGAAGTAAGAATCTTCATTCCCGCAAGTCTGGTATCCGATACTTATGAGAAGGATCTGACCAAATATGCAGGACAGGAGATTGAATTCGTTATCAGCGAGTACAATCCTAAGAGAAGAAGATACATCGGTGACCGCAAGCAGCTCATCGTAGCCAAGAAGGCTGAACTGCAGAAGGAACTCTTTGAGAGAATCAAAGAGGGCGATATCGTAGAAGGCGTTGTTAAGAATGTAACCGATTTCGGTGCATTTATCGATCTGGGCGGCGCAGACGGTCTGCTTCACATCTCCGAGATGTCCTGGGGCAGAGTAGAGCATCCCAAGAAGGTATTCAAGGTTGGTGACAAGCTGAAAGTCCTGATCAAAGAGATCAACGGCAACAAGATTGCACTGTCCCTGAAGTTTGACGATGCAAATCCCTGGAAGGATGCAGCCAAGAAGTACGCAGTGGGCAATGTAGTAACCGGTAAGGTTGCAAGAATGACTGATTTCGGTGCATTCGTAGAGTTAGAGCCCGGTGTAGACGCATTGCTTCATGTATCCCAGATTGCAAAAGAACATATTGAGAAACCCTCCGATGTACTGAGCGTTGGCGAAGAAGTAACTGCTAAGGTTGTAGATTTCAATGAGGCAGATCATAAGATTTCCCTGAGTGTAAAAGCTCTGACCGCTCCCGAACCCGCTGAGGCAGAGGAAGAGTCCGATGCAGACGTTGTATCTGTTGATATCGACGCTGTAATCGCTGCAGAAGCTGAGAACACTGAGGAATAATCAACCGTTAGGTGGTAGATATTCGTGATATACGATTATGAGTACTTTAAAAGAGAGATCTATTCTCTGACTACGATCGATCTGAATGCTTACAAAGAGAAGCAGATGAAGCGGCGTATCGATACACTGATTGCAAAACATAAGATCGTAGGTTATGACAAGTATGTACAGGCACTGAAGACGGATAAAGTACTTTTTGAGGAGTTTGTAGGTTATATTACCATCAATGTCTCAGAATTCTACCGCAATCCGGAACAGTGGAAATATCTGGAAGAGACCGTGATCCCGGAACTCATCAAGCGCTTCGGCAAGAACCTGAAGGTTTGGAGCGCAGCATGTTCCACGGGAGATGAGCCTTACTCGTTAGTAATGGCTCTTTCGCGGCATATTCCTTTACAGCAGATACACATCTATGCTACGGATCTGGACAAACAGGTCATTGCAAAAGCAAAGACCGGATTGTACGGAGAGAAAAGTATCGAAGGTGTACCGGAGGATCTGAAGAGAAAATATTTCACGAAAATAGGACCCTCTTACAAGATCGCAGATGAGATCAAAGCAAGAGTTGATTTCCATCAGCATAATTTATTGAAGGATGTTTATCCTACCGACTGTGATCTGATTGTGTGCAGAAATGTACTGATTTATTTTACGGAGGAAGCAAAGGATGAAGTATTCCGGAAATATTATCAGTCTCTGGCCAAGGGTGGTATGCTGTTCATCGGTAGTACGGAACAGATTATGAATTACCGTGAGATCGGTTTTGAGAGAAAGAGTTCTTTCTACTATGTGAAACCGGTGCAATAATTTAATAAGGAAGCAATAATAAGAGAGGAAAGCGGTTTGCTTTCCTCTCTTTTAATAAGTTAATAAGTAAATGCAATTAATAAGTAGATGCAATCATGGATAATACGTGATTGGCATACCGGGTGAATCCTTCCCGGTTCTTTTTCATTTCATCTGTAAGTTCAAAGAACAATTCTTTGCTCTTATAATCTCTTTTGAAGAACGGTGTAAACAGTATCTCCCATTGCGGCAGATAGCAGGAGAACTTCCGGGTGTAACAGTTTGCTGCGGAAGCCTGAAGCCTGTGTTCCTTGTCGACAAAACCCGCTACGGATTTATGCAGTGCCACATCCTCGGTGGGCAGGTAGTAATAGTCCTTGTAGTTGGAATAGAAATATTTCAATTCTTCCTCATAGATAGGAACCTTTAAAGTTGCTGTTTCACCATCTCCGCGGAAATAACAGTTTGCCGCAGAAGCAGTTACCGGCTTGGGCAAGGGAGTGGGAATCTGCAGGGTGATCAGTAATTCTTTGCGCTGTGCACCGTTGATATCTTTGTAATAATTGGCCTGTACTTTTCTGGCTTTGACACAGTTCTCATTGAACAGATCATAGTAAGCCAGAATCGGAAGTACCTCCAACATTCCTTTCAGATCGTCCGCATTGTGCAGAAACAGAGCTTTTTCGGTGAATTCGGAAGGATTTTTCACATAATCGTGATACAGTCCGATCAGTTCACCGCCGGAGAATACATCCGTGCGTGCAATTCCCAGATACTGTTCCAACGTTTTCTGCTTGCAGTTCGGTAGCTTTAAGAAGAACTTATAGGGAGAGATCCGGCGGTAAATATCAATTCCCTGAAAGCCGTCGAAGGAAAAAGGAAGCTTTAGCTGAGCGCATTTCTGCGTGATAAATGGGAGATCGAAATTGTTGCCGTTAAAATGTACCAGATAGCGGTAATCCCTGGAAAAGTCAAAAAATGCAGTAAGAATGTCTCCTTCCTGGGAATAGTTGTCTGCCATCCACTGGATCGTCCGCCATTTGCCGGCCTGATAGTAGGCACAGCCGATCATATATAGATAAGAAGTGCGGGATGTGAATCCCGTGGTCTCAATATCGAGAAAAAGTATCTGTTCCAGAGGTGCCAGCTGATCCAAGGGATAGGAGATCGCAAAATTCTCCAGAGTCTCTTCTGATTTTTTCATGTATGACCTCTTTCTGCCCGGTGGGGCTTATTTTTAGTTTTATCATAGCATAAATTTCGAAATTGCAGTAGCATTTTGTTGATAAAAGTTGATAAAATTTGATAAAAATAGTACAATTACCGTAATGTGATTTACAAAAGAAACTATGCAGAAAGGATGTTAGGAAATGGCAAAGTTGACATTTGTAGGCGGAATACACCCCTATGATGGAAAAGATCTTTCCAAGGATAAACCGATCCAGGATGTTCTGCCCAAGGGGGAAATGGTCTATCCGCTGTCCCAGCATATCGGTGCTCCCGCAAAGCCCATTGTGGCCAAAGGAGACAGAGTGCTTGCAGGACAAAGAATCGCGGAAAGTGGCGGATTTGTGTCGGCGCCGATTTATGCATCAGTGTCCGGTACGGTTAAAGCCATCGAGACAAGACGTGTGGTAACGGGAGATTTGATACAGAGCATTGTAATCGACAATGACGGACTGTATGAGAGCGAAGAGTTCCATCCCTATGCGCCGGTGGACAAGCTGCAAAAAGAAGAAATCATTGATATTGTGAAGGAAGCCGGAGTTGTCGGCATGGGTGGCGCAGGATTCCCCACACACGTAAAGCTTTCTCCCAAGGATCCGGATAAAATTGAATATGTGATTGCAAACTGTGCGGAATGTGAGCCTTATTTGACTTCCGATTACCGCAGAATGATGGAAGAGCCGGACAAGCTGATCGGTGGTCTGAAGATCATGCTGAAGCTGTTTGACAATGCACACGGTATTCTGGCGGTAGAGGACAATAAGCCGGACTGTATCTCTCTATTAAAACAGATGACCAAAAATGATCCGCAGATCACGGTAAAGGCATTAAAGACGAAATATCCGCAGGGTGCGGAACGTCAGATCATTTATGCAACTACAGGGCGTAAAATCAATTCTTCCATGCTTCCGGCGGATGCCGGCTGTATTGTAGATAATGTAGATACAATTGTGGCAATCTACAGAGCGGTTACGGAGGGACATCCGCTGACGGAGCGTATTATCACTGTGACCGGTGACGCGGTGGCGAATCCAAGGAATTTTCGCGTTCCTATCGGCATGAGCTATCAGGAACTTTTAGAGGTTGCAGGAGGATTCAAACAGGATCCGGAGAAGATCATCTGCGGAGGTCCCATGATGGGCTTCGGTATGTTTGATCTCAATGTGCCTACGACGAAGACCTCAACAGCACTGTTGGCATTGACACAGGATGATGTATCTGCCATGGAACCCAGCCCCTGTATCAATTGCGGACGCTGCGTGGAAGCTTGCCCGGGACGTATTGTTCCGAGCCTCCTCGCTACTTATGCGGAGCATTTTGACGAGGAATCGTTTGTAGAACATAACGGCATGGAATGCTGTGAATGTGGCTGCTGTAGTTTTGTATGCCCGGCGAAGCGCCCGCTGACGCAGGAGATCAAGTCCATGCGTAAGATTCAGCTTGCCAAGAAGAAAAAGAAGTAGGAGGGAAGAACAGTGAGCGGACTATTAAAAGTATCTTCAAATCCTCATATCCGGTCCAAAGTTACGACCGGCAGTATTATGACAGCCGTGGTGATTGCTTTGCTGCCGGCTGCCGGTTTCGGTATTTATAATTTCGGTCCCAGGGCACTGGCCGTCATGGCTGTGACCATTGCCAGTACCGTACTTACGGAATTGTTATTCGGCTGGCTTTGGAAGAAGAAAATAACCATTACAGATATGTCAGCAGTAGTAACGGGACTTTTGCTGGCGCTGAATCTGCCGGTGAGCATTCCTTTATGGATGGCGGCGTTGGGCGGTGTATTTGCGATTCTGATCGTAAAAATGCTGTTCGGAGGTCTGGGTCAGAACTTTATGAACCCGGCGCTGGCAGCGAGATGTTTTCTATTAATCTCTTTCCCGTCACAGATGACGGATTTTGCCTGTGATGCCTATACCGGTGCTACGCCCCTGGCAGCACTGAAGGCAGGAGAGAGCGTCAATGTCATGAACATGATCGTAGGTAAGACAGCCGGAACCATTGGTGAGACCTCTATGATTGCACTGTTAATTGGCGCCTGCTTCCTGATTCTGATTGGTGTGATCGACCTGCGGATCCCCGGTACTTACATCGTGACGGTGATCCTGTTTGCCGGGATCTTCGGCGGACACGGTTTTGATCCCGCATACCTGTCTGCACAGCTGGCCGGCGGCGGTCTGATTCTGGGTGCGTTCTTCATGGCAACAGATTATGTGACCAGACCGATTACCATAAAAGGACAATATTTGTATGGCATTATATTAGGACTTCTGACCGGTATTTTCCGTATCTTCGGACCCGGTGCGGAAGGGGTATCCTATGCTATCATTTTAGGCAACCTTCTGGTACCTTTGATCGAAAAATTCACCATGCCGGTAGCTTTTGGCAGAAAGGCAGGTGCGAAGCATGAAAAATAAGAATGATATTCAGGCAATGTTAAAAGAGGCAGGAATCCTGTTTGCAATCACCCTGATTGCCGGATTGTTGCTTGGCTTTGTCTATGAACTGACCAAAGAACCGATCAGGGTACAGGAAGAAAAAGCTGTACAGGAAGCCTGTCAGGCAGTTTTCGCGGATGCGGAACAGTTTGAAGAGCTGGATCCTTATACTCCGTCTGCAGACACCGCGCAGAAACTGGCAGATACCGGAATTACCATCGGTACGGTCTATGAAGCACAGGATGCAGCCGGAGCACAGTTAGGTTATGTGATCCAGACCACCTCTTCCGAAGGATACGGCGGCAATATTGTCCTGTACGTGGGCATCCGTCTGGATGGTACGGTCAATGATATTTCCATTTTAAGTATCTCCGAGACCCCAGGACTGGGAATGAAAGCTGGGGACGTGCTGGTGCCCCAGTTCCATAACAAGAACGTGAAGAGTTTCGCTTATACGAAGACGGGATCCACGTCCGACAGTGAGATTGATGCCATCAGCGGTGCAACAATCACGACCAAAGCCGTGACCAACGCCGTAAACGGAAGCCTTCTGGCATTTAATGATTATGTACAGGGAGGTGCAGGCAATGAATAAAGCAGGTGAAAGACTTTATAATGGTATCATCAAAGAAAACCCTACATTTGTACTGATGCTGGGAATGTGTCCGACACTGGCGGTTACCACATCGGCTATGAACGGTCTCGGCATGGGACTGACCACGGCAGTGGTACTTACCATGAGCAACCTGATCATTTCTTTGCTTAGAAAGGTGATTCCCAGCCGTGTGAGAATTCCGGCATTTATCGTGATCATTGCATCCTTTGTAACAGCGGTACAGCTTCTGTTAGAGGCATATCTGCCGTCATTAAATGATGCCCTTGGTGTGTATATTCCGCTGATCGTTGTAAACTGTATCATTTTGGGAAGAGCAGAGAGTTATGCATATTCCAATCCGCCGGTTCCGTCATTGTTCGATGGACTGGGCATGGGACTCGGTTTCTCTCTGGCACTGACCTGTATCGGCGCGGTACGTGAGATTCTGGCAGCCGGTTCCGTTTTCGGATTTCATATTATGCCGGATGCTTACGTGACCATCAATATTTTCGGCCTGGCTCCCGGAGCGTTTTTCGTACTGGCTGCATTGACTGCTTTGCAGAACTATGTGAAGAACAAGAGAAAGCTTGCCGGAAAAGATTACGAGAAAATCCAGTCCGGCTGCGGACATGACTGTCTGCACTGCGGTGAGAGCGGATGCTCGGAGCGCTTCTATGACAATTCTGACGCTGCTGCGGAAGATGCCGTGAAGGAAGCAGCCAAAGCGGCGGCAAAGCCTCAGACGCAAAACGATGAGATCGAAACAATAGATTTAGACAAGGAGGATAAATAAATGGATAGTGTAAAAGATATGCTTCTGTTACTGATCAGTTCCTCTATTGTCAGCAATATCGTCCTGAGCCAGTTCATGGGACTGTGCCCGTTCTTAGGCGTATCCCGTAAAATCAAGACAGCAGGCGGCATGGGAACGGCGGTTATCTTCGTTATTACGCTTGCCAGTGCGGTAGCCGGTGTGATCTATAAGTTCATTCTTCAGCCGCTGCATATTGAATATCTGGAGACCATCGTATTTATTCTGGTCATTGCGGCTCTGGTACAGTTCGTGGAAATGTTCCTCAAAAAGGCAATGCCTTCTCTGTATCAGGCGCTGGGTGTATATCTGCCGTTGATCACAACGAACTGTGCGGTACTGGGTGTTGCCATTACCAATGTCCAGAAGGAATACGGTATCCTCACAGGTATCGTGAACGGCTTTGCTACGGCACTGGGATTTACCATTGCAATTGTGATCCTGGCAGGATTGCGTGAAAAAATGGAATACAATGAAGTACCGGAATCTTTCAAGGGAATGCCTATGGTACTGCTGACAGCAGGACTGATGGCGATTGCCTTCTGCGGATTTTCCGGTCTGATCTAGGAAGGAGTAACAAAGGATGAGTATAACAGGAATTCTGATTGCTGCGGCTTGTGTCGGAATCGTCGGCATCTTTGTGGGACTGTTCCTTGGCGTGGCCGGTATTAAATTCAAAGTAGAAGTAGATGAAAAGGAGGAGGCGGTATTAGCTGCCCTTCCGGGTAATAACTGTGGTGGCTGCGGTTTTGCCGGATGCTCCGGACTGGCGGCAGCCATTGCCAAAGGAGAGGCTGCAGTAAATACCTGTCCCGTAGGCGGAGAGGCAGTCGGTAAGCAGATTGCCGCAATCATGGGCGTAGAGGCAGAGGCAACAGAGAGAAAGGTTGCTTATGTGCATTGTCAGGGTGACTGTGACCGTACGAAGACAGACTATGATTATTACGGAATCAAGGATTGCCGTATGATGAGTTTTGTGCCCGGTGGCGGACCGAAATCCTGCAACAGCGGCTGTCTGGGATTTGGAACCTGCGTACAGGTCTGCCCTTTTGATGCCATTCATGTCGAGAACGGTGTAGCGGTGGTAGATCAGGAAAAATGTAAGGCCTGCGGAAAATGTGTAGAGGTATGTCCGAAGCATTTGATCAGCCTAAGACCGTATTCCAATACAGTACAGGTTGCCTGCAGTTCTACAGACAAAGGACCGGTGACCATGAAGGCTTGTACCATCGGCTGTGTCGGCTGTGGAATCTGTGTAAAGAATTGCCAGCACGATGCCGTGAAGGTAGAGAACTTCCATGCGATCATTGACCCTGAAAAGTGTGTTGGCTGCGGAGCCTGCATGGAAAAATGCCCGAAGAAATGTATTGTGAAAGTATAAAGAAAGTTACAAGAGGAGAAAAAGATGCGTCTTCCGGACGATTATGATGAGCGCGGCAGTGGGCTGACTCCGACGGTAATCAGCGCAATTGTGGCGGTCACGATTTTTGTGGCAACCATACTTTGCGTGGTATTATTCATGAACAGGAAGCCTGTAAACCACCAACAGAATAGTGAAAATACCGTGACGGAGAAGGTGTCGCAGACAGGAAATCAGTCGACGCAGTATCCGGATACGCAGGATCTGATCACCGGAAGCACCTTGTCTCCTTCGGATCTGGGCTTTTGGGATATGTATCCGGAACAGACGGCGTCGCCATTGCCTTCAGAGAATCCTTCCGGGCAGGATGCCCAAAAAGAAACCGCAGAATCCGATCCTTCTACGGATGGAAAACATACACTGGTGACAAATCGTGACGGAAAAGAAGAGTGGGTATTGATCAGCCCGTATCTTCCGAAGCACGAGTACGATTTTACCAAACTGGTGTGCCAGTCGGATCTGATGAAATATTATCAGGACGGTAAGCTGACTTCTTATGTCGGAGTAGATATTTCCAAGTATCAGGATTATGTTGATTTCCTGAAGGTGAAAAAGGCCGGCGTGGATTTTGTGATGTTGCGTGTCGGGGCAAGAGGATACGGCAGCGGACAGATCATGCTGGATGATTATTTTGCGGACAATCTCAAACGTGCGACGGATGCCGGATTGCAGATCGGAGTCTATTTTACCTCGCAGGCGGTCACGGAAGCGGAGGCTGTGGAAGAGGCGAATGTAGTCCTGCAGAATATCAAGGATTATAAGATCAGCTATCCGGTTGCTTTTGATATGGAATTTGTCGAGAATGATACTGCCAGAATCGAAAGTGTGAGTAAGGCGGATAAAACGAAGATTACCAAGGCCTTTTTAGACACCATTGCGGCTGCCGGTTATAAGACATTGCTGTATGGGGATAAGGAATGGCTGATCAAGGAGATTGATTTATCGAAATTGTCGGCGTATGATGTGTGGTTGTCCCAGATGTCTGATGTGCCGGATTATCCTTATCGTTTTACCATGTGGCAGTATGCGGGCGATGTCTCCATCGATGGCATTGCCGGATATGCAAATATGAATATCAGTTTTATTGATTATTCGGAGAAATAGCCTGGTAATGCAAGATTCCCGGGGCGATAGAGACAGAGGAATAAATCTCGGCATAACGGCTGGGTGCAATGCCTTCCACGTAATTCGGAAGGAAATTGTTGGTTACTCCTTTGCTTCGCAGGATGTCAATTGCTTTGTTGTAGGCAATGGCAGCTTCCACATCGGTAGCGTAACGACCGACCAGGTAATTTCCACGGACATGGATGCGGACAGTATAAAGATACTGTCCGTTTTTGTTTTGGGTTTTCCGGACACCGTGATAGATGTTATAGATTTCCAGATTCTCTCTGCGGAAATCGGTAGGGTCGTCATTTACAAAGCGATAATCCACGCCGGGGACGCTATAGCTTTTGATCCCGTATCGGGCGGTAAGCGTAAGCTGCATGCCGTAGTCGGCTACAAAATAGTGATTTCCGCGGCGCATGATCTTATGGGAAGAATAATAGAAGAGATCTTCCATGTCGAATTTCAGTACATGATGCGGAGACAGATAGTAATAAAAAAGCTGCTGCCCCAGATAAATGGGATTGCCGAAATACAGTCCATTGTCTCTTAGGTTGATGAGACTGACCCATTTTTCAAAAGACAACGGGGAAGTCTTTTCGTAAGCCTGCAGAGAAATCCCGGTATCGGATAACAGAAGACTTCCCTGTTCATAGGCCGCATGGGCTTTAAGGGCTGTGGGAAAGCTTCCTAAGCTGATATGCTTTCCGTGACGGGTCAGGGAGGCTCGGTAATACACCGTACCGTCTTTTTTGACTGCACGGAAGACTCCTTTATAAAGTTCCTTTTTTTCTTCGTTTTGCTTCTTCATGACTTTATAGTACCATTTTTTCAGTCGGAACAACAGAAATATTTTTCGGACGAGCTGCATAAAATGAAGGTAGGGTCAAAAGTAAGAAAAATGTGAAAGGAAAAACGATGTATAAAAGGGCTTTAAGTGCATTATTGACGATAAATATTTTATTTCTGGCAGGTTTTTTATGCCTGAGTAAAACGGAAGAGATGCAGACAAAAATGCACCGGATCGTCAGCAAAGTACAGCCGGCAACAGAGCTTCCGGCTGACAGAGAGAGCAGGATCATAGGGATCACAACGGAAACCAATTCCGGACAGAGAGTGGTGGATTGTAATGAATTACAGAGAGAAAGTAAATACCTGCTGGATCAGTCGGAACTTGATGTATTGCTTCGGATTGTAGAGGCAGAGGCAGGCTGTGAGGATGAGGACGGAAAACTGCTGGTGGCAAACGTGGTATTGAATCGTTTGAATTCAGGCAAATTCCCTGACAGCATATCGGGAATTGTGTTTCAGAGAGAAAATGGCGTGTCACAGTTTTCTCCGGTTGCGGACGGTAGCTACCTGCGAGTTAATATCAGTGAAGAAACCGTGGCTGCCGTGGAACGTGCCTTACAGGGGGAAGATATCTCTCAGGGGGCATTGTATTTTGCAGCGAGAGAGTATGCGGACAGTGACAGCATGGAATGGTTTGACCGGAAATTAACGCGTCTGTTTCAGCACGGAGGGCATGAGTTTTTCACGGAGAAATAAGTTAATTTTACTTTACTGATTCACCTTGCAACAGTGCATAAAGTATGCTATACTTTTCGAAAACTAAGTGGATGTTTGAGTTACATCTGCATCCTGAGGTGTAACAATGATTTACATAGATACGGAGGAGAGGAAATGGAAGTAATTTATCGCAGTACACGAAGCAACAGTGAACCGGTAACGGCGTCACAGGCCATCCTGAAGGGTCTGGCAGATGACGGAGGTCTGTTTGTTCCGGATCATATTCCTGCTTTGGACAAGAGTCTTGAAGAACTGGCCGGTATGACCTATCAGCAGGTTGCCTACGAAGTCATGAAATTATTTTTGACGGATTTCACAGAGGATGAATTAAAAAATTGTATCAATCATGCGTATGACTCCAAATTCGATACAGAGAAAATTGCTCCTCTGGTAAAGGCTGATGATGCGTATTATCTGGAATTGTTCCATGGCTCCACCATTGCCTTTAAGGATATGGCACTTTCGATTCTGCCGCATCTGATGATCACTTCCGCACGTAAGAATCAGATTAAAAATGAGATCGTGATTCTCACTGCAACCTCCGGGGATACCGGTAAGGCTGCACTGGCAGGTTTTGCAGACGTAGAAGGAACCCGTATTATCGTATTTTATCCGAAGAACGGTGTCAGCCCGATTCAGGAGAAGCAGATGGTGACCCAGAAGGGAGCCAATACGTTTGTCGTGGGAATCCATGGCAACTTTGATGATGCCCAGACCGGTGTGAAGAAGATTTTCTCCGATAAGAAACTGGCAAAAGAGATGGATGAGAAGGGTTTCCAGTTCTCCTCTGCCAACTCGATCAATATCGGTCGTCTGGTGCCGCAGATCTGTTATTATGTTTATGCGTACGCACAGTTATGTAAGGATGGAAAAATTGTCGCCGGAGAGAAGATCAATGTTGTAGTGCCTACCGGTAACTTCGGCAATATTCTGGCGGCTTTTTATGCGAAAAATATGGGACTGCCGATTGATAAGCTGATTTGCGCTTCCAATGACAATAAGGTATTGTATGACTTCTTCCGTACCGGAACCTATGACAGAAACAGGGAGTTCGTACTGACGACTTCTCCGTCCATGGATATTCTGATCTCCAGCAATCTGGAGAGACTGATTTACCGGATTGCCGGTAATGATGCGGATAAGAATCGTGAACTCATGAGCGCCCTGAGTGGGAACGGAAAATACGAGATCACTGATGAGATGAAAGCACAGCTTTCTGATTTTTATGGCAACTACGCAAGTGAAGCAGAGACTGCTGCGGAGATCCGCAGATTATATGAAAAATGCGGTTATGTGATCGACACTCATACCGCAGTGGCTTCCGCAGTATACGGTAAGTATGTGGCAGAGACGAAGGATCATAAGACAACAGTGATTGCGTCAACAGCAAGTCCTTTCAAGTTTACCAGAAGCGTTATGGATGCCATTGATCCCCAATATGATGCCATGGGTGATTTTGAGCTGGTAGATGAATTGTCCAGGATTGCAAAGGTAAAGGTACCGAATGCTATCGAAGAGATCCGTACCGCGCCGGTTCTTCACAACACCCAGTGTGATGCGGACAAAATGAAGGATACTGTAAAGGGTTTTCTTGGCATTTAAGCAGGACATAATAATCATTACGAAACTCTGATATGACAGAATTGTGTTAAGAAATTTTATATTAAGAAAGTAACAGGAGAATCCCATGGTTTAAGGGATTCTCCTGTTACGTTGCTCTAATTATCGCAGGAATCACACCGGTCGAATCCGGGATTAAAGGCATAGAAGTTCTTGGCATTCAAATGATCCTGTGTCATCCTGAGTGCTTCTCCGAAACGCTGGTAGTGAACGATTTCACGGGCACGCAGGAACTTGATGGGTTCACAGACATCCGGATCTTTGATCAGACGCAGGATATTGTCATAGGTGGAGCGTGCTTTCTGTTCTGCCGCCATGTCCTCATGCAGATCGGTGATGATATCGCCCTTTACCTGAAACTCACAGGCATTGAAAGGAACACCGCCTGCTGCCTGTGGCCAGACACCGATGGTATGGTCGACATAATAATTGGCGAAGCCGCTTTTCTCGATTTCTTCCATGGACAGGTTACGGGTCAGCTGGTGAACGATGGTAGCAACCATCTCGAGGTGCCCGAGTTCTTCTGTGCCAATATCCGTCAACAAACCGGCGACCTCCTTAAAGGGCATGGAATATCTCTGCGATAAATATCGCATACTCGCACCCATTTCCCCGTCCGGTCCGCCATACTGGGAGATGATCACCTGCGCCAGCTTTGCGTTCGGTTCTTTGATGTTTACCGGGAACTGTAATCTTTTCTCATAACTCCACATCAGTCACATCCTCCTTCCCAGGGAAGCGGTGCGTCTCCCCAGCGCCATTTGCAGCTGCTTTCCGCGAGATCTTTTCGTAAGGGATAATATTCTTTGGAAAATTCCCGTTCCATTTGTGTTTTGATCCGCGCATAATGATTAAAATATTCCATGGCATTGCGGTCGGAAGGATGGGTATCCAGATACAGCATCAGGTCGACCAGGACAAAATCCACAATACCGATGTCGTACAACATTTTTGCTTCACTGCTCATTTTACACATCTCCTTCCTGTAAAAGGTTTGTCAAGCTCTGGGAAAATCGTACCGGCACGGTATCCTTTTTCCAGATTTTCGAACATTTTCGTGAAATGCTGCCAGGGGACATAAGCCATGGCGAGCGGATATTTCTCAAAATGATCTTCAAAAGAGTAGTCTTTCATCGTGATCCTTTCCGGAAAATTCGTTTGTTATTATGGTATGAACGGAAATGAAAAGAGTGCAAAAGAACAGGAGATAAGAAATAGATACAAAACAGATACAAAGATGAGGTAGTTTATACTATAATGAGCTTATCATTACATGAGAGCAATAAAAAATACATTGAGGGTGGAAGAATGTTTAAGATATTAATTGCAGAAGATGAGGAACCGATCGCAAACCTGATCCGCATGAATCTGACAAGAGCAGGCTATTTGTGTACGTGGGCTGCAGACGGAAAGCAGGCGGCGGATCTGATGGAACGGGAGCATTTTGACCTTGCACTTTTTGATATTATGCTTCCTGTGGTCAACGGTTATGAATTACTCGATTATGCGAAAGCCTGTGAGCTTCCGGTCATCTTTTTAACAGCGCTGGGTTCAACGGAACATAAGGTGAAAGGACTTCGCATGGGCGCGGATGATTATCTGCCGAAGCCTTTTGAAATCGTAGAACTTCTGGCAAGGGTAGAAGCAGTGCTTCGCAGATATCACAAGACGGAGACGGTGATACAGGTCTGTAATGTGACCATAGACACTGCATCCCATACAGTGACACTGGACGGGGAAGAAATCTATCTGACACCGAAAGAATTTGATCTGCTGTTATTGTTTGCCAGAAATAAAAACAGGGCATTGTATCGTGAGACCATTTATGAAAATGTCTGGGGCGGCGAATACATGGGACAGAGCCGGACGGTGGATCTGCATGTGCAGCGCTTAAAAAAGAAACTGCATTGGGAAGAAGTCATTGTAGCTGTCTATAAAGTGGGGTATCGGTTGAATGAAGTTCGCTCATAAATTATTTTTTTCCATCACGGCACTGCTTACGGTGATCTTTATGGTTTTCGGCAGCTGGATGCTTTCTTCTTATTTCAACAGAATGCTGGATCGGGAGACGGAACAGGGGAAGAGGGAAAATCAGCTCTTTCAGACAATCTACGATATGGTATACGCCAGCATGGAAAAATACGGTGCCGAGCTTGCCGGAATCCGGGCGGAGACCGGTGCAACAGAACGAATGACTTCACAGAGCGGAACGGAATGTCTGATCCTTACGGCAGACGGACAGTTTACACTTACCGGCAGTCTGAAAAATGCAGAGGACGAGATCCGGGGCACAGTCGAAGAAATGATCGGTGATATGAAAGCGGAAGAAAATCAGATCTACGGTATCCGCAGGATCGGGACAGAATATTATCTGTTAAGTATCGTTGCGGACCGGCCGGTGGATACAGCGGATATCGTATATCTGGGAATTTTTAAGAACCTGAGCAGTATTTATGAAGAAAGAAGTAAAATGTTAAGACAATATATGGCAGCTCTGGCAGTCTTACTCGTGATCGGGGGACTGGCAGCTTTTCTGCTGTCCAGATATCTGACCAGCCCCATTGAACAACTGAATGATACTGCCGGAAAGATAGCCGGAGGAGATTTTGAAAAGAGAGCGGTCTACCGGGGAGCGGATGAGATCGGGGAACTTTCTTATAGCTTTAATCATATGGCTGACCGGCTGGTGCGGCAAATGGAGCAAAAAGAACTGGAAGCAAAACAGCAGGAGGACTTTACTGCGGCCTTTGCACATGAACTGAAGACCCCGCTGACCTCCATTATCGGTTATGCGGATATGCTGAATTCCTATGAAATGACGGAGCAAGAACGGGGAGAGGCAGCCTATTATATTTTTACCCAGGGAAAACGCCTGGAGAGTCTGTCTCATAAATTATTGGAACTGGTGGCAATGGACAGGCAGGAGATGGAGGTCAAGAAGATAGTTACCAGGGATCTGGAGGAAAATATCAGAGAAACCATGCGTATCCCTTTTGAACGAAAAAGAATCAGGGGAAAGATCAGCCTGGAGAAAGGCGTGATCTACGGAGACAGGGATCTGTTATTGTCTCTGTTGTACAATCTTCTGGACAATGCTGTAAAGGCAGTGGATGAAGACGGTTTTATCCTGATGAAGGGCAGAAAGCTTCCGAAGGGGTATGAGATCAAAGTCGTGGATAACGGCAGAGGAATCCCACAGGATGAAATCGCAAGAATTACAGAGGCGTTTTATATGGTAGATAAGTCCAGATCCCGCAAGGAGGGTGGAGCCGGTATCGGAATGGCGCTTTGCCAGAAGATCATTACACTGCACCGGGGAGAGATAAAAATAGACAGCAAATTGGGAGAGGGCACTGTGATGCGTCTGTATTTTCCGGAAAAAATGAAATTAAAATGAGGAGTAAAATGAAAAGAACGGATAAAAAAATCAATAAAAATGTACTGTTATGTATAGGTACTTTATTCCTTCTGATTGTCTGTGCGTTCATTACTCCCGGACTGTTGCTCGGAATACAGGATAAAAAGCGATTGACTCAGTCGGTCGGCATATCGAATGCAGAAATTGCAAATACGATCTGGCAGGAAAATTATGAGACAGATACGACGCTCAGGTTACAGAACCTGGCAAACGGACTGGCCGGCGGAAAACAATATTACGTGTCAAAACAAAACCTAGATCAGAACGAGGAAGGACAGATAGCGGATATTATTGATAAGTATGTGATCAGTGCGGAATGGAATTATATCTTACAGGATATCGGCTTGCTTCCGGAAGAGTATGTCTATAAAGAGGGTCTGCATAATGCTTCTGTCTGCAAATATATCCTATATGATGAAAAATTTACAGACGGTGTAGCTATTATGTCATATGATATTAAGCTACAGATACATGAGGATGCGAATGGCAGTGTCAATATGGAATTTATCATTGATTCAGAGACCGGAACGTTATATGCACTGAAAATGATTCTGGAGGATGAAACGGAGACACTTACCTGGGAGGATATGGGTATCGATAAATTTACACTCTATGATTATAGCATTTTCTTTTTGCAGGACTATTATACCTATGATGCAACCGGTGTGACCAATATTGAGATACAGGAAAATGAAAATGTCCTGATGGATGATAGTGCTGTAAAAGAGCCGCAGACACAGAACACAGGTGGTGATGTTGACGGATACATAGATCCGGACAATATGGATAAGTATGGTTTCCGGTTGGTTTATGGAACGGATCATCTGGAATTTCGTCTGGATCTGTTGAATGCATCGAAGGGAGAACTGGACAAAGGAGCTGGATTTGTCATGGGCATCCGGGAGATAGAAGAATTGATTCCGGATTTTCTCCCGGAGAATTTTTGAAGTGATCCGGATGACAGAAAAAGGAATAGAACTGTATCGGCTATCATAAAAATATAGGGAATCACGTAACCGCACAGGTATTACATTCCGAATAGGTTTAGGCCTGTGTCGTTACAAAAAAGTCAGGAGAGACAAAAAATGATGACACCGGGCAAGGTGCTGCAACAGGTGGATGAAATCATATGGGGACCCTGGCTTATTTTTTTATTGCTGGGAACCGGGTGTTATCTGATGATCCGGCTGCGATTTTTGCCGATTGTGAATTTGGGTGCTGCACTACGGGCGGTATTCGGACGGGAAAGCCGTAAACGTAATGAGCCGGATGATAGAACCGGCGTTTCTTCCTTTGCCGCACTGACCACGGAACTTGCCGCAACGATCGGAACAGGGAATATCGTAGGAGTGGCAACGGCAATGGTACTGGGTGGCCCCGGAGCACTATTTTGGATGCTGTTGTCCGGTGTGATCGGCCTGTCCACCAAACTGGTGGAAAGTACCCTGTGCGTCCGGTACCGGATCCGGAATGCGAAGGGAAATCTTGTGGGCGGTCCAATGTATGTCTTACAGAATGTCTTTCCCTATCACAGAGTTGGGAAAATGCTGGCCTATTCTTTTGCGATATTTGCGGTATTGGCTTCTTTTGGTATGGGGAATATGACGCAGGGGAATTCCATCGCACAGGCTCTGCAGGAGACCTGGCATGTGAAACCGGTGGTGACGGGGCTTGTCTTAAGTGCTGTTACCATGCTGGCGATCTTCGGCGGAATCGGGATGATCGCCGGAGTGACAGAATATCTGGTGCCGTGCATGGCTGCGTTTTATCTGTTCGGAACGGGAATGGTGATTTTTACTCATTTTCAGAATCTGCCGACAGGAATATTGCAAATCGTGTACGGCGCTTTCTGCCCGGAGTCTGTCGTGGGAGGTATGGCAGGATTCGCTGTTTCCACAATGAACAGTGTGCATTATTCCGCAAGGGCGGCAATGAGATACGGAGTCTCCAGAGGAGTGTTCTCTAATGAAGCGGGGCTGGGAGCAGCCGGAATCAGTGCAGCCTGTGCGGATACACAGGATCCGGTGCGGCAGGGATATATCAGTATGACCGGCGTATTCATTGATACGATCGTGATCTGCACGTTAACGGGATTTGCGATTGCGACCAGTGGGGTATTGGGACAGACGGATGCAGGCGGTGAACTGTTGAACGGAACTGCGCTCATGCTTACGGTGTTTTCTTCGACCTTCGGAAAGGCAGGCGCAGGGCTTTTGACCATTTCCATTGTGATGTTTGCGTTTGCGACAATCATTGCATGGGAATATCAGGGAGAGAAGGCGTTTGAATATCTGAGCGGCGCTTGTGAGAAGACGAAGTGGTATCGGCTGGCGTACACAGCGGCAGCCTTTCTGGGAGCGGTGTGTTCTCTGGAGGTCGTGTGGGATTTCTCGGATATTTGTAACGGACTGATGGCGGTTCCGAATCTGCTTATGATTCTTACTTTATCCCGGGAAACCTGCTTTTTCATTAGAGAATATAAATTCAAAAATTTAATAAAATCATAGATATATTTATGGATCATCTATCGCTATTTTAATTGTTTTCTATGGCATAAATCATAAAAAATAATGATTGAAGCGGCGCTCACACCGTGATATGATAAATACGATAAAGCTGCCCGCGTCTATTGCAGAGAATGAGACCGGACAGTTGTTTTGTGCAGTTTAAAAACAGGAGTGAGATTATGAGCAAGACTATTGAAAACTTTTTAAGATATGTGAAGATCGATACCCAGTCTTCTGAGGAAAGTACCACAATTCCCAGTACGATGAAACAGCATGATCTGGCGAAGCTGTTAGTAGCAGAACTCGAGGCGATGGGCGCAACAGAGATTACTTACGATAAGGAACATTGTTATGTATATGCCACGATCCCTGCGTCCGCAGGCTGTGAGAAGGCACCGGTGTTAGGATTTATCTCTCATATGGATACCTCTCCGGCGGTAACGGATACCAATGTAAAGCCCCGGATCGTAGAGAAGTATGACGGAAAAGATATTGTGCTGAATGAGACAGAGAATATCGTGATGAAAGTGACAGACTTCCCGGAGCTGTTAAATTACATCGGGAAAGATTTGATCGTTACGGACGGAACCACTTTGCTCGGGGCGGATGATAAGGCCGGTGTGGCTGAGATCATGACGATGGCAGAGGAACTGCTTCTGCATCCTGAGAAAAAGCATGGCAGGATCAGGATCGGGTTTACACCGGATGAGGAAGTCGGTGCCGGAGCAGACTATTTTGATGTGAAATTGTTCGGAGCGGATTATGCGTATACCGTGGACGGCGGTGCTCTGGGAGAACTGGAATATGAGAACTTCAATGCGGCCGGAGCAAAGCTTCATGTCTACGGCAGAAGCGTACATCCCGGTTCCGCCAAGGGTAAAATGAAGAATGCCATGCTGATTGCACAGGAATTCCAGAGCCTGCTGCCGGTAGAACAGAATCCTATGTATACGGAAGGCTATGAAGGATTTTTCCATCTGGATGCGATGCAGGGGAATGTGGAAGAAGTTGTTGCCGATTATATCATCCGTGATCATGACAGACAACTGTTCGAACAGAAAAAGGAAATGTTCTTATCCTGTGCCGATTTCCTGAACCGGAAATGCGGTGAGGGAACGGTCGTAGTGGATATGAAGGATTCTTACTACAATATGCGCGAGATCATGGAACAGCATATGCACCTGATCGACAATGCAAAGGCGGCTATGGAAGAGCTTGGAATCGAACCAAAGATTTCTCCGATCCGCGGAGGAACCGATGGCGCCAGACTGTCCTTCATGGGACTTCCCTGTCCGAACCTGTGTACCGGTGGGGAGAATTACCATGGCAGATATGAGTATGCATGTGTGCAGTCCATGGAAAAGACGACGGAACTTTTGATTGCGATTGCGGCCAAATACGCAAATCGTTAATCGCAGACATTGGGGAAATATAAATACGCAATTTTAATTTTGCAACGTTACATCAACGATAAATAGGAAATGTCAGTGCAGAAAAACTGATTTAGAAAGGCAATACTTTGTAATATGACGAATGTAACACAAATGAATGAAACCGAAAGACAGTATTATTTCATGGAGAAAGCATCCGGTCACGTGGCGAAGCTGGGAGAAGAGTTGGGCAGAAAGCCTACCTGCTGTGTCACAACCTTCGGGTGTCAGATGAACGCCAGAGATTCCGAGAAACTGGTGGGCATCCTGGAAAAAGTCGGTTATGAGATCATCGAGGATGAAAATGCGGATTTTGTAATTTACAATACCTGTACCGTCAGAGACAATGCCAATCAGCGTGTCTACGGACGGCTTGGCGTATTAAACGGCTATAAGAAGAAAAATCCACACATGAAGATCGCACTGTGCGGATGCATGATGCAGGAGCCTTCTGTCATTGAGAAGATCAAGACAAGCTACCGTTTCGTGGATCTGATCTTCGGAACCCACAATATTTTCAAATTCGCAGAGCTTTTAACGTCCCTGTTTGAAAACGAGGGAATGATCATTGATATCTGGAAGGATACGGACGAAATCGTGGAAGACCTTCCGGTGGAGCGAAAGTATTCCTTCAAATCCGGGATCAATATTATGTTTGGCTGCAACAATTTCTGCAGTTACTGCATCGTGCCGTATGTCCGGGGCAGAGAGCGCAGCCGTAATCCCAAGGATATCATCCGTGAGATTGAAAATCTGGTAGCAGACGGCGTGGTGGAGATCATGCTGCTCGGTCAGAATGTAAATTCCTACGGCAGGAATCTGGAGGAGCCCATCACTTTTGCACAACTGTTGCAGGAAGTGGAGAAAATCGAGGGCCTTGAGAGAATCCGCTTTATGACCTCGCATCCCAAGGATCTGTCGGATGAACTGATCGGGGTGATGAAGAACTCGAAAAAGATCTGCCGTCATCTGCATCTGCCCCTGCAGTCCGGTTCCACGAAGATATTAAAAGCCATGAACCGCAGATATACCAAGGAACAGTACTTGGAGCTGGCGGAGAAGATCCGCAGAGAGATTCCGGATATGGCCATCACTACGGATATCATCGTAGGCTTCCCGGGAGAGACGAAGGAGGACGTGGATGATACCATCGATGTGATCCGCCGTGTAAAATATGACAACGCCTTTACCTTTATCTATTCCAAACGTACCGGAACCCCGGCGGCCGCTATGGAACAGGTACCGGAAGAACAGGTGAAAGAGCAGTTTGACAGAGTGCTTAAGACTGTACAGGAGACTGCAAGAGAACAGGTGGGCAGATATGAAGGACAGATCACGGATGTACTGGTGGAAGAGATCAATGAGAATGACAGCTCCCTCGTAACCGGCAGGATGTCCAACAATACACTGGTGCATTTCCCCGGAGATGCTTCCCTGATCGGAAACATCGTGAAGGTATCCCTGGATGAGTGTCACGGGTTCTACTACATGGGTCATATTGTTCGTTCATAGTAAGTATTCGTGACTGCTTGCAGGCAAGGAAGGCAAAAGGAATAAAGAAATGGAAGTACAAGAAAAGAAAAAACAGATGAAGCTGCAACAGGACATGTCCTGGAAAATGTACCGGATTCTGACGCTAACAGCAAGCATTGCCAACCTGATCGGCACAATCAGTAATTTTTTATTGCATGGTTTTGAAACGCCGACGACTATTTGCGGTATCTGTTTTTTAGCGGTTCTGATTACAGGCACAATCGGACTTTTGTGCCATAAAGTCCAGGCACCTGCCGTAATCATTATTTTACTGGCAGGCTGGATAGAATTCCCATATTTGTATTACTGTTACGGAAATACTACGATCGTGTATCTGGTGCTCGGAGTTGTCGCAATGGCTGTATTTTTTCCGAGACGCATGGTGATCGTTTCCTTTACCGTTATGCTCATGGAATATCTGTTTATTATATTATATTCCAGCGAAAATTCTGTGAGGTGGAGGCAAATGGATGAAGTTACTATGTTTGGCTCTACCATAGGCTCCCTGCTGATTGTTGCGATATCAGTATTTATGATTATTTATGTACTGATTCGCAGTTATGAGAGACAGCAGGAACAATTGATTGCACTTAGTGAGAATCTGGAATTTGCCGCGAACCATGATCCACTGACCAAATTGTACAACCGCAGGTATCTGGTACAGCTGATGGAAGAGTGGATGCATACGCCGGGCAAGAATTTCTGGATCATTCTCCTGGATGTAGATGATTTCAAGGCGGTCAATGATACTTATGGGCACGGATATGGAGATGATGTACTGAGAGAAGTCGGGAGACTGATGCTGCATGAAATGGAAGACAAGGGAATCGCATCCCGCTTCGGCGGCGAAGAGTTCATGCTGGTATTTGAAGCAGATGACAGAGAACAGGCTCTTTTCACCTTTCAAAAGATTCAGGAAGGACTGCTTGCTTATTCCCGGATGACCAGACAGACGGATATTACCATCAGTGGTGGGCTGGAACGCTACGTGGCGGAAAAACAGCTGGATCTGCTGTTCACTTCGGTAGATCATAAATTATATGCTGCAAAGAATGCCGGAAAGAACAGAATTGTGGAATAAATAAAAAAAACTTGCAAAGGAAATGAAATAGAGATAAGATAGGACACGCGTGACTTTATAAAAATTTTATAAAGTCATGCGGGTCTTATTTTTTACTGACGCAAAAAAGCGTCTGCGGAATGGAGAATGTTATGGAAAAATTGAAACCGAAGCTTTTCTCTGTGATGAAAAGCTACACGAAAGAACAGTTTGTAAAAGACGTGATCGCAGGTATCATCGTTGCAATCATTGCACTTCCTCTGTCCATTGCACTGGCACTGGCAAGCGGAGTGACCCCGGAAAAGGGTATCTACACAGCAATCACCGCCGGATTTGTCATTTCTTTTCTGGGCGGAAGCCGTGTACAGATCGCGGGACCTACCGCGGCGTTTGCCACCATTGTAGCCGGTATTGTGGCGAAAAACGGCATGGACGGTTTGATCATCGCCACACTTTTGGCAGGTGTGATCCTGATCCTGATGGGACTTCTGCGGTTAGGCAATCTGATCAAATTTATCCCTTATACGATTACCACCGGTTTTACTTCCGGTATCGCTGTGACGATTTTCATCGGTCAGATCAAGGATTTCCTGGGGCTTACGATCGTAAGTGAAGAACCCCTGATCGAGACTATGGATAAGCTGAAAGCAGTATTTCAGTTTATTTCTACGACAAATTTGCAGGCATTGCTTGTAGGTGTGGTTAGCTTATTGATTCTGATCCTGTGGCAGTATCTGCCGGGATTCTGTAAGAAGATTCCCCCTTCCCTGATCGCCGTACTGGTCGGAAGTGCCATGGTGGCGCTGCTTAACATGAACGTGAATACCATCGGGGATCTGTATGAGATTTCCAATAAACTGCCGACGATTTCTCTGCCTGCTTTCAGTCTGAAGACGGTGCAGAACGTGTTGCCGGATGCCTTTACCATCGCCATCCTTGCGGCCATCGAGTCTCTGCTTTCCTGTGTAGTGGCAGACAGCATGGTGAACAGCAGACACCGTTCTAATATGGAGCTGATTGCACAGGGCGCCGGTAATATTACTTCCGCGCTGTTTGGTGGTATTCCGGCTACGGGAGCGATTGCCAGAACTGCTGCCAATGTGAAAAACGGCGGACGTACTCCTATCGCCGGTATGGTACATTCCGTAACCTTATTATTGATTTTGGTGGTACTGATGCCTTATGCGGCACTGATCCCTATGCCTACCATTGCGGCGATCCTGTTCATGGTGGCTTATAACATGTGCGACTGGCGGAAGTTTGTGGGTCTGTGCAAGACTGCACCCAAGAGTGACATTATTGTACTGGTGACGACCTTTGTCCTGACCGTGGTATTCGACCTGGTAGTAGCTATCGAAGTAGGTATTCTGCTGGCAGCGATTCTGTTCATGAAGCGTATGAGCGACGTGACCGAGGTGGAAGGCTGGAAGTATGTGGATGACGAAGATGATGCAGACAGCCTTTCCTTAAGAGTGGTGCCTCATAATACTATGGTCTATGAAGTAAACGGACCGCTGTTCTTCGGTGCGGCAGACAAGATCCTGAAGATCACGCTGGACGAGAAGATGAACTGTCTGGTACTGCGTATGCGCAGCGTGAGTGCAATCGATGCCACTGCCATGCACAATCTGGAACAGCTGTATGCGGATTGTAAAAAGAAAAATATCCAGATCATCCTGTCCCATGTAGGAGAGCAGCCCATGCATGTCATGGAGAAGAGCGGTTTCTTAGACAAGGTTGGCAGAGAGAATGTATGTGCACATATTGATGACGCGCTGGTCCGTGCCGCACAGCTTGGATAATACCTTGATAAGTGGAAAAACTATCAATTTGAAGACCGGTTCTTTAATTTACAACCTCAATATTTTGTGCTAAGATAGATGCGGATACGCAAGCTTTTGCGTGTCCGCTTTCTTGTAGTGTGCCTGACGGTGCACATGCTTATATACAGAACAGGAGATAGTCATGGCTGAACTGACACCAATGATGCAAAAATATATGGAGACGAAGGAGCAGTATAAGGACTGCATCCTTTTTTATCGTCTGGGAGACTTTTACGAAATGTTCTTTGATGATGCGGTAATCGCATCCAAGGAGCTTGAAATTGCACTGACAGGGAAAAGCTGCGGGCTGGAAGAGAGAGCACCGATGTGCGGCGTTCCGTATCATGCGGTGGAGACTTATTTGGCAAGGCTGGTCAGCCGTGGTTATAAAGTAGCCATCTGTGAACAGGTGGAGGATCCGAAGCTTGCCAAGGGACTGGTGAAGAGAGAAGTAATCCGTGTGGTGACACCCGGAACGAATCTGGATATGCAGTCACTGGATGCAGGCAGGAATAATTATCTGATGAGTATTGCTTATACGCCGAACGGCATCGGTATTTCCGCAGCGGATGTAACGACCGGTGATTATTATGTGACCGAAGTGGAAGATTTAAAGAAACTGAAGGATGAACTGATGAAGTATGAGCCTTCAGAGATCATCTGCAATGAGGCATTTCTGGTCAGCGGTTTTGATGTGAATGATTTAAGATCCCGTTTACATATTTCTGTAAATGCACTGGAATCGCATATGTTTGACGATGATGGCTGCAGACGGATCCTTATGAAACATTTTAAGGTAAATACATTGATCGGACTGGGCGTTGAGGAATTTCCGACGGGAATTCTGGCTGCCGGATCATTGCTGCAATATTTGTATGATACACAGAAAACAGATATGGAGCATTTTACACATATTTACCCGTATCTTACCAGCAAGTATATGCTTTTGGACAGCTCCACCAGAAGGAATCTGGAACTGACGGAGACTTTGAGAGAAAAACAAAAGAGGGGTTCTCTTTTGTGGGTGTTAGACAAGACGAAGACTGCAATGGGCGCCAGACTGCTGCGCAGCTATATCGAACAGCCGCTGATAGAGAAGGAGGAGATGGAGAAACGCCTTGATGCGATCTCAGAATTGAACAAGGATGCAATTTCCAGGGATGAGATCAGGGAGTACTTAAATCCTATCTATGATTTGGAACGTCTGCTCAGTAAGGTGACTTATAAAACGGCAAATCCGAAAGACCTGATTGCTTTCAGAAATTCTCTCGAGATGCTTCCGCCGATCAAGACGGTGCTGGAAACATTTCAGAAAGAAGAACTTTCGGAAATCAGAGAGCAGATCGACGGACTGGAAGATATCTACCGGCTGATCGACACGGCAATCAAAGAAGAACCGCCGATCTCTATCAGAGAGGGCGGCATTCTGAAGGACGGTTTTGATGAGACGATAGATCATCTTCGCCGTGCCAAAAGCGACGGGAAACAGTGGCTTGCGCAGCTGGAGGAAGAGGACAGGGAACGTACCGGGATTAAAAACCTGAAGATTAAATATAACAATGTATTTGGTTATTTTTTTGAGGTGACAAATTCCTACAAGGATCTTGTGCCGGAAGATTATATCCGTAAGCAGACACTGGTGAATGCGGAAAGATATACAACACCGAGACTGAAGGAACTGGAAGACACCATTACCAATGCGGAAGATAAACTTCAGACATTAGAGTATGATGCTTTCTGCAAGATCAGAGACACCATAGCGCAGGAACTGGTAAGGATTCAGAATACCGCAAAGGCGATTGCAAAACTGGATGTCTATGCTTCACTGGCGTTCGTGTCGGAACGTAATCATTATGTACGTCCGAAGTTAAATGAAAAAGGTGTGATCGATATCAAGGACGGCAGACATCCCGTGGTGGAGCAGATGATCACGAATGATATGTTTATCTCCAATGATACTTATCTGGACAATGGCAATCATTGTATCAGCATCATCACCGGTCCGAATATGGCGGGAAAATCCACTTATATGCGTCAGACGGCACTGATCGTCCTGATGGCGCAGATCGGCTGCTTCGTTCCGGCCAGAAGTGCCAATATCGGCATCGTGGACAGAATTTTTACCCGTGTCGGCGCATCGGATGATCTGGCCAGCGGACAGTCCACGTTCATGGTGGAGATGAATGAAGTAGCGAATATTTTGCGGAATGCAACTTCCAAGAGCCTTCTGATCCTGGATGAGATCGGCAGAGGTACCTCCACGTTTGACGGCCTTAGCATTGCCTGGGCGGTGATCGAACATATCAGCAATCGCAAGCTTTTGGGAGCAAAGACATTATTTGCGACACATTACCATGAACTGACCGAACTGGAAGGCAAGATAAACAATGTCAACAACTATTGTATTGCGGTCAAGGAATGTGGGGACGATATTGTATTCCTGCGTAAGATCGTCAAAGGCGGTGCGGACAAGAGCTACGGTATCCAGGTAGCAAAGCTGGCAGGTGTGCCGGATATGGTTATTGACCGTGCAAAAGAGATCGTGGAACAGTTGTCCGATAATGATATCACGGAAAAAGTGCAGAGCATTGCCGTTGACAATAAAGGTGAGGGAAAAGCGAAGAAACAGCCGAAATATGACGAAGTGGATCTGGCACAGATGTCTCTGTTTGACACGGTGACCGATGAAGATGTCCTGAAGGAGCTGATGGACATCGAAGTGACGACGCTGACACCGTTAGATGCACTGAATACCTTGTACAGACTTCAGAATAAGCTGAAAAACCGCTGGAACGGATAAGGAAAAGGAAGGATAGTGTGAAAAATGTGCTCGATAGCACATTTTTCACAAGCCATATTTATATGGCTTTGGCTATATTGTGTCGCAGGCGCCACAAAGTAGCCCTTATCGCAGAATCAAATTTGAAATTTGATAATGTGAATCTACGATTCACATTGCGATTACCTCCGACGCAAGAAAGCGTCTGCGGAATGGAGATTACTATGGGAATACATGTACTGGACTCCCGGACAATCGATCGGATCGCTGCCGGTGAGGTGGTAGAGAGACCGGCAAGTGTGGTGAAAGAGCTGGTGGAAAATGCAATCGATGCCGGATCCACCGCAATTACGGTAGAAGCAAAGGAAGGCGGCATTGAATTTATCCGCGTGACGGATAATGGCTGTGGAATCGAGAGGGAGCAGCTGCCGACTGCATTCCTGCGGCATGCGACCAGTAAAATCGAAGATGCGGATGATCTGAATCATATTGCAAGTCTGGGGTTCCGCGGTGAGGCATTATCCAGTATCGCAGCGGTATCGCGTGTGGAGATCATTACCAAGCGAAAAGAGCATCTTACGGGTACCCGTATGGTGTTAGAGGGGGCAAAGGAACAATCCATCGATGAGATCGGGGCACCGGACGGTACGACCTTCCTTATGCGTAACCTGTTTTTCAACACGCCGGTACGCCGTAAGTTTTTAAAACAGCCTGCTACGGAGGGCAGTTATATCACAGACCTGATGGAGCATCTGGCACTTTCCAGACCGGATATTTCCTTTAAATTCGTACTGGGGAATCAGACCAGATTCCATACTTCCGGTAACGGAGATCTGAGGGAAGTTATCTACCGGATCTATGGCAGGGAGATCGCGGCTAATCTGGTGCCGATCCAGATCGAAGAAAACGGAATCAAGATAGAAGGATATCTCGGCAAACCGGTACTGGTACGTTCCAACCGTAATTTTGAGATTTATTTTATCAATGGGCGGTTTATCAGAAGCGGTGTCATTGCCAAAGCTATCGAGGAGGGCTATAAGCAATATCTGATGCAGCACAAATTTCCACTTTGTGTGCTGCACATTACCATGGATACGGAGACTGTGGATGTGAATGTGCACCCTTCCAAGATGGATGTGAGATTTTCTGACGGTATGGCCTTTGCCAGAATGCTCAGTGAAAAAATTGCAACGACGCTCAGAAACCGGGAAATGATACCGGATGCTTCCTTAGAGGATGAAAAAGCAGTTCAGAAAAAGGAACAGGAAGACAGAAAAGCTTCCTGGAAAGAGCACACACCGGAAGTGTTCGAAAAAAAGAGAGAAGAAAACTATCGTGTCATGGAAGCAGCAAAATACGAAGCTGTGCCCAAAGACCGGAAAGAATTTATACAAAAACCGGTATGGCAGGAAACGCATACGGGTGTACAGACCAGTATTCTCAGCACGGCATCTGTTGGAAAACCGGCAGAAAACGTGGCGAAACCAGTACCGGAAGATTCTCCGGAAACAAAGAAAATGGCTGCAACAGAGCAGGAGAATGATTTCTTTGTGGAAGCAGTCGAAAAACCAGCCTTGGACAATCCGGTAGCCTCTGCTGCAATAGCAGCGACCGACACAGCATCAGCAGCTACTGCGGAACCGGAGATAACAAATGCAGAACAGTTGAATCTGTTCGAAGAGAAATTGCTTTCCATGCAGAACCGCAGCCGTTACCGGATCATTGGACAGGTATTCGATACCTACTGGCTGATCCAGTTTGAGGATAAATTGTTCATTATCGACCAGCATGCGGCACATGAGAAAGTAAAATACGAGCGGCTGATGAAACGGTTCCATGAAAAGAGCGTAGTTTCACAGCGCCTGATGCCACCGATCATCGTCAGCCTGACGGGACAGGAAGAGAGTATTCTTCATACCTACGAGGAGGCCTTTGCACAGTTGGGATTTGAAATTGAGTCTTTTGGCGGCAATGAATACGCCCTGCGCAGCGTGCCTGTGGATCTCTATGGATGCAGCGAGAGAGAGCTTTTCCTTGCGGTGTTGGATGAATTGTCCCAGGAGACCGGCAACCGCGGCAGCTTCCAGGTCATTGAAGAAAAGATCGCCTCCATGTCCTGCAAAGCGGCCGTGAAGGGAAATAACCGTTTAAGTTTTCAGGAAGCGGAGAAGCTGATCGATGAATTACTGACATTAGAGAATCCTTATAATTGTCCGCATGGCAGACCTACGATCATTACCATGACGGAGACAGATCTTGAGAAGAAATTTAAGAGGATAGTATAGAGGACAGATAATATCATGGAGAATAAAAAAAGACCTCTGGTGGTGCTGACCGGACCGACAGCCGTGGGGAAGACCAAGCTTTCCATTGCTTTGGCAAAGGCGATAAACGGAGAGATCCTGTCGGCGGACTCCATGCAGGTATATAAACATATGGATATCGGATCGGCGAAGATCCGGCCGGAGGAGATGCAGGGAGTTCCCCATCATCTGATCGATATTCTGGAACCTTGGGAAGAATTCAATGTAGTGGTATTCCAGAAGAGGTGTCTGGAGTGTATGGAGCAGATCTACGCAAACGGACATATTCCCATTCTTGTGGGCGGTACCGGATTTTATATTCAGGCAGTGCTCCGCAGTATTGATTTTACGGAAAATGAAGAAAACACGGAGTATCGTGAGGGATTGGAACGGATTGCCAGGGAACAGGGGCCGGAGATCCTGCATGAGCAGCTGAAAAAAGTAGACCCGGTATCTGCGGAGAATATTCATGCCAATAATGTCAAACGTACGATCCGGGCACTGGAATATTATGAACTGACAGGGGAACCGATCTCAGCACATAACGAGAGAGAAAAAGAGCGTGTCAGTCCGTACAATTTCAGCTATTTTGTATTGACGGATGACAGGGAAAAACTTTATGCGCGTATCGAGACCAGAATTGACGAAATGTTGTCGGAAGGTCTCGTGGACGAAGTGAAGCAGCTGAAGGAAATGGGCTGTCACAGAGGAATGGTATCCATGCAGGGACTCGGCTACAAAGAGATTCTTGACTATCTGGACGGAAATAATAGCCTGGAGGAAGCTGTTTATAACTTAAAACGCGACACCAGACATTTTGCCAAAAGGCAGTTAACTTGGTTTCGCAGGGAAAAAGAAGTTACCTGGATCAATAAAGAAAAATTTGACGATAACGAAGAAAAAATATTGCAATACATGTTGCGTAAATTGAGGGAAAAAGAGATTGTTTCCGAATAAATTGCGCAAAAGACAAGGAGAGTTTTATGAGTTTTTTGAAAAACGACAATGAAGAAATTTATTTATCTATGGGAATCAGTAAAACGGTATACGATTACGGCTGTGCTATTGAAAAGAGCCTGCGTGAGCGTTTTGACGAAGTAGATCAGACGGCCGAATACAATCAGCTGAAAGTCGTAAGGGCTATGCAGCAGAATCAGGTGAGCGAGGCATGCCTGTTAGGAACTACCGGTTATGGATATAATGACTTGGGAAGAGATACGCTGGAGGCAGTCTATGCGGCAGCCTTTCATACAGAGGATGCACTGGTACGCCCCCAGATCACCTGCGGCACGCATGCACTTGCTTTGGCACTAATGAGTAATTTAAGACCGGGAGACGAACTGTTGTCTCCGGTGGGCAAACCTTATGACACGTTGGAGGAAGTAATCGGTATCCGCCCTTCCAAAGGTTCCCTGGCAGAGTACGGAGTCACCTACAGACAGGTAGATCTGCTGCCGGACGGAAGCTTTGATTACGATCGTATCCGGGACAGCATTAATGATAAAACACGCGTGGTTACGATTCAGAGATCCAAAGGCTATCAGACCAGACCTACATTATCTGTGCAGCGGATCGGTGAACTGATTGCTTACATTAAGGGGATCAAGCCGGATGTGATCTGTATGGTGGATAACTGTTACGGAGAATTTGTGGAGACGATCGAGCCCTCCGATGTCGGAGCGGACATGATCGTCGGTTCCCTGATCAAAAACCCCGGCGGCGGACTTGCACCGATCGGAGGTTATATCGCCGGAAAAAGGGAGTGCGTGGAAAACGCGGCATATCGTCTGACTTCTCCCGGACTCGGCAAGGAAGTAGGAGCGTCTCTCGGTATCCTGAAGGACTTCTATCAGGGATTTTTCCTTGCTCCCACAGTGACGGCAGGAGCACTGAAGGGTGCGATCTTTGCCGCAAATGTGTATGAAAAATTGGGATTTGCAGTAGTGCCGAACGGCAGTGAGAGCAGACATGATATCATCCAGGCTGTTACCTTCGGACAACCGGAAGGTGTGATCGGTTTCTGCCAGGGAATCCAGGCAGCGGCACCGGTAGACAGTCATGTAACTCCCGAACCTTGGGATATGCCGGGGTATGACGCACAGGTGATCATGGCAGCGGGTGCTTTCGTATCCGGCTCCTCCATTGAACTGTCCGCAGACGGACCAATCAAGCCTCCGTATGCGGTATATTTTCAGGGAGGACTGACCTGGCAGCATGCAAAATTCGGTATTTTAAAGTCTTTGCAGGCTCTGGTACAAAAAGGAA
This sequence comes from uncultured Acetatifactor sp., assembly GCA_934394665.1. Classification (GTDB taxonomy): domain Bacteria; phylum Bacillota; class Clostridia; order Lachnospirales; family Lachnospiraceae; genus Acetatifactor. The sequence goes on from CAKRRS010000014.1 coordinate 37,443, forward strand.
TCGTGACAGAAGAGCAGATCCGCAATGCAATGTAATCGGATAACATACAAACATTTATGGAAAGCTACAGCGCACGGAATCCTTGGGAATCCTTGCAAATTGTGTAGAAAAAGCGCAAAATAAAATCTACTAAATTTGTGTACAGAAGACGTATTTTGTGATAGTATAAAAAGACGTATGGAAGGTGGACTTTCTCGGGGAGAGCCTGCCTGTCGCAGAAAAGTACACAAAAGAAAGAAGAGGAAACACCTTGAAAAGAGTGAACTGGGTTTTAATCGTCCTTGTTCTGATCGGATTTGTGATCGGAAGATTTATCGGGACTTATTTTGACGGTACCTTTCTGAATTATGGACAAAATTTCGGACTCAGCAGTCCGGTGGAACTGAATCTCGGATTTATCATTCTGACATTCGGGCTGCAATTTAACATCACAATTGCAAGCGTGCTTGGCGTGATTATTGCATTTGTAGTTTACCGTTTTATCCGTTAGGGCACATACGTCGGAGAAGGCAGAAGGAGACTTATGCCTGAAAAGAAAGTACAAGTGAATAAAAATCCGGAACTTCCGTATGAGAGATTCTTAAATTTCGGTCCGGAGAATCTGACCGAAGCGGAACTGCTCGCCATCATTCTGCGGACAGGCACCAGAGAACTTTCCGCAGTAGCACTTGCGGAAAAGGTATTGGCACTGGCTACTTATCCGAGAGAGGGACTCTTGGGACTGCATGATGTAAGTATCGAAGAATTGATGGAGATACGTGGTATCGGCATGGTCAAAGCGGTAAAGCTAAAGAGCATCGCGGAGCTTTCCAAGCGGATGAGCCGTGCAAAAGCGAGAACGGGAATCTGTTTTACCAGGGCAGATATGGTGGCGGAATATTTTATGGAAAAACTCAGACACCGGGACACGGAATGCGTGTACCTGCTTTGCCTGGATGCGAAGGGACAGCTGATCCGGGAGAAGAAGCTTTCCGACGGCAGCGTCAATATGGCATTGATTTCGCCGCGAGAAGTATTTCTGGAAGCATTGAAGGATAAAGCAGTAAACATTATTCTTGTACACAATCATCCGAGCGGAGATCCCACACCCAGCGGTTCCGACAAAGAACTGACGGCGAATGTGGCTGCAGTGGGGGAACAGATGGATATCCCGTTACTTGACCACATTATTATCGGGGATAACAGGTATACTAGCTTTAAAGAACAAAAATTATTGATATGATGAGAAAGGGACAACGACAGTGGCGAACAATGCATTCGGTATCGACCTTGGTACCAACAACATAAAAATCTATAATCGCAATGATGACAACATTATGATTGAGAAGAATATGATTGCCATCGAGAATAAAAATACGTTATTTGCGTACGGCAACTCTGCATTTGAAATGTATGAGAAAGCACCCGGAAATATTCATATTTCTTATCCGCTTTCCAATGGTGTGATTGCGGATATCAAAAATATGGAGACTCTGGTAAAATATTTTATCGGTGATCTGCAGAAGGGCAATACCAAGCCTTCCGATTTCTTCATTGCGGTTCCTACGGATGTTACCGAGGTTGAGAAGAGAGCATTCTATGATCTGATCAAGGGAGCAAATGTAAAAGCCAAAAAAATCATGGTAGTGGAGAAAGCGGTAGCGGATGGTCTGGGACTGGACATTGATGTGAAAAATTCCCAGGGTGTGCTGGTAGTAAATGTCGGTTATGAGACCACTGAGATTTCTATTCTGTCTCTGGGCGGTATCGTACTCAGCCGTCTGATCAAGGTAGGCGGTATGAAATTTGACGATGCGATCCGTGCGGCTGTCAGAAGAGAATTTTCCCTGATCATTGGCGGAAAGACCGCAGAGAATGTGAAGATTGCACTCAAAGAGTTAGAAGAAGAGGGCAAGGGAGCCATCGTATACGGCAGAGATATCGTGACAGGACTTCCGGTGGAACGCGAGATTCCGACAAAGATGGTGGACGAGTCCTTAGAGGAGCATTTTAACACGATTATTGACAATGTAAAGGTGATTCTGGAGAGAACGCCGCCCGAACTTGCAGCGGATATTTATCGTCATGGTATTTATCTGACCGGCGGTGCTTCCCAGGTAAGTCATCTTGCTGAGAGACTGGCAACCGGAACCGGACTGCATGTAAATGTAGCGGAGAATCCGCTGACCAGCGTGGCAACAGGTCTTGCCAAGATCATTAAAGATGACAACTATAAAACTGTAGCTTATGCAATTGAAGGGATGAGTAAATGAGCCCGGTCGTAAAAAGAAAAGGGGAGAGGTTTACTTTACCGAGTAAATATCTCCTTTTAATTTTAACTATTCTGTGCACCATTATGATGCTGGTGACTTTCGGAACCAATGTGTTTAACCGCCCATTTAACAGAGTGGTCGGTTATGTGATCGTTCCTTTTGAACAGGGAATTGCCAAAGCGGGAGAATGGCTGTCCAACCGTTCGGATGAACTGGTGCAGATCAGGACACTTCTGGCTGAAAACAGTGCGCTGAAGGAACAGGTGGCATCTCTTACCGAAGAGAATACGTTATTACAGCAGGACAAGTATGAACTGAATGAACTCAGAGGACTGTTGGAGCTGGACGAAGAATACGGAGACTATAACAAGATCGGTGCCAGGATCATCAGCCGGGATTCTGGCAACTGGTATTCTTCGTTTGTCATTGACAAAGGTTCCAATGACGGACTGGCGGATGATATGAATGTGATTGCGGACGGCGGTCTCGTCGGACGCATTACTTCTGTAGGACCGAACTGGTCCAGAGTGACATCGATTATTTCCGACAATTCCAATGTCAGCGGAATGACACTGGCGACCGGAGACAATCTGATCGTATCCGGCGATCTCCAACTGATAGCACAGGGAGTGATCACATTCAGTAAACTGGTGGACAGCAAGGATGCTGTTGCAGAGGGCGATAAAGTAGTAACCTCAGATATCAGTGACAAGTACCTGCCGAATATTCTGATCGGTTATATCAGTACCATTAACAAGGATACCAATAATCTGACAAAATCAGGATATTTGACACCTGTCGTGGATTTTGAGCATCTGAGCGAGGTGCTTGTAATCACAGATAAAAAACAGCAGGTACCTGACGGAGGAAGCGCGGATGGAGAATAACAGCAGCTTCCTCAGAAAAATTGTAGTACTTGGATTGATCCTTGTGTTTTTTGTTTTACAATGCAGCGTATTTAACAGTCTGGCACTGGGTGGAATCATTCCCAATCTGATGATTCTTCTGACCTCGTCCTTTGGTTTTATGCGAGGGGAAAAAGAGGGACTTTTGATCGGCTTTTCCTGCGGACTGTTATGCGATATCTTTTTTGGCAGCTTTCTGGGATTTTACGCCATGGTATTGATGTACATAGGATTTGTAAACGGGAAATTCAGCAGAATTTTTTATCCGGAAGACATTAAACTGCCATTGGCACTGATCGTAGTAAGTGATATTTCTTATGGATTGATATGTTACATTCTGATGTTTCTTTTGAGAGGGCGTTTTCATTTCCCGTACTATTTTACAAGAGTGATCCTTCCGGAAGCACTTTATACGATTGTTGTTACGATTGTTTTGTATCCTCTGATTTTGAAGATCAATCAGAAACTTGAGGAAAAGGAAAAAAGGAGCGCACAAAAATTTGTTTCGTGAAATCAAAGATCACATTATCAATATTTTGACAAGCAGACTGACAGTGTTAACCATATTGTTTGTGTTTTTTGCCGGGGTATTGATCTATCGTTGTTTCCATCTGCAGATTATTAACGGAGAACAATATTTGAACGATTTTATTCTCCAGATTGAGAAGACGAGAGACCTTACCAGCACCAGAGGAAGGATTCTGGACAGGAATGGAAATGTACTGGCAGAAAACGAGCTGGCCTATTCGGTAAAAATTGAGGATGTATTTGAATCCAGCCGTAATAAGAATGCCAAAGTGAACGATGTGGTATATCGGCTGATCAAATTGATTGAAAAAAACGGTGACAGCGTAATTACGGATTTTAAGATCGTCATTGATGAGGACGGTGATTATGCGTATTCCGTAGATGGTACGGCGCTGCTTCGTTTTCAGGCGGATGTTCTGGGGTACCGGACGGTGGACAAGCTGACGGCTGAACAGAAAGCGATGACCGCACAGGAACTGATGGAATATTTGAGCCGTGTAAAAGGTTTTGCTATCGGAGAATATGAAGATCCGGAGGATACCGGCTCAGATTTTATCCCGGGAAAAGGATATACCAGGGAAGAATGGCTGCAGATGGTGACCATCCGTTATGCCATGAATCTGACCTCTTTCCGAAAATATGTGGGAACCACGGTGGCTGCCAATGTCAGTGAAGAGACGGTGGCTGTGATCATGGAAAATTCCGATCAGCTGGACGGCGTTTCCATTGTAGAAGACACGGTACGACATTACATAGACAGTAAATATTTTGCTCATGTCCTTGGGTATACAGGGAAAATTTCGTCTGAAGAACTGACACAGCTCAATGATCAGGTAGTAGCGGAAGGCGGAAGTGAAGATGCCTATACGATCAACGATGTGGTCGGTAAGAGCGGCATCGAATCCTACATGGAGACAACGTTGCAGGGTACAAAGGGCAGTGAGAAAGTCGTGGTAGATAATACCGGTAAGGTAATTACCATTCTGGAACGGAAAGAAGCGCAGCCCGGAGCAGATGTTTATCTGACCATAGATAAGGATCTCACAGAAGCTGTATATAACATCGTGGAGCAGAAACTGGCAGGTCTGGTATCCAGTAAAATTATCAATGCCAAGGAGTTTAATCTGCCGGAAAATGCCAAGAGCTCGTCCATCAAAATACCGATTTATGATGTGTATTTTGCGATGATCAATAATAATATTCTGGACAGAAAACATTTTGAGGCAGAGGATGCCGGTGAGACGGAAAAAGCTGTGTATGCGGCTTATCTGGAGTACAAGCAGGGAGTTTATGACAGACTGCAGCAGGAGCTTACGGAAGGGGCAACCCCTTACAATAAGCTATCCAAGGAATATCAGGTATACCAGAGTAATATCGTAAGCCTGTTACGCGAGGAAGGCATCATCATGAAAGAACTGGTGGATGACAATGATGCGACGCAGATTGCCTGGGCAAAAGACGAGGTCATCTCCCTGAAGGAATACCTCCAGTACTGCATTGCCATGAACTGGATCGATGTCAGCAAACTGGAACTGAACGATAAATATTCGGATTCTGCGGAGGTATATGACAAGCTGCTGGACTATACCATTGCAGCCATTGATCATACCACAGAGTTCCAGAAGCGTTTTTATAAATATATGCTCCTGAATGACAAAATCACCGGAAAACAGATCTGTATGCTCCTGTGTGAACAACAGGCGGCAGATATCCCGGCGGAGGACGAAGAAGCTCTTTATTCCGGAAGGATGTCTGCATATCAGTTTATGATGAACCGCATCACCAATCTGGAGATCACACCGGCACAGTTGGCACTGGATCCCTGCAATGCATCTGTTGTGATCACGGATGTCAATACCGGTGATGTGCTGGCAATGGTATCGTATCCCGGATATGACAACAATAAAATGGCAAATACAGTAGATGCGGAATATTATGCGCAGCTGAATGCGGACAAATCCAGTCCGCAGCTGAACTTTGCGACACAGTATAAGGCAGCACCGGGATCTACGTTTAAAATCGTATCTGCTACGGCGGGATTGATGGAAAATGTGATCAACCTGCAGTCGCGTGTAAATTGCGTCGGTACTTTTACAGAGATTACACCGTCTCCGAGGTGTTGGAGAATTTCCGGTCATGGTTATGAAAATGTGACATCCGCCATTAAGGATTCCTGTAACTACTTTTTCTACAATGTCGGTTATCAGCTGGCAACCAGGGGTGGAAGTTATGATGAACAGGGCGGTCTGGATACGCTGAAAAAATATGCTGATCTGTACGGACTGACGGATAAATCCGGTGTAGAGATCGGCGAATACGCTCCGGAGGTATCGACCAAGGACCCGGTACGTTCTGCAATCGGACAGGGCAGTAACAGCTACACCACGGTAGGACTTGCAAGATACGTCACAACGATTGCCAACAGTGGTACCTGCTATAACCTGACTTTGCTGGACAAGACTACGGATTCCCAGGGAAATCTGTTGAAAGAGTACCATGCAGAAGTCAGAAATCAGATTGATCTTCCACAGGAATACTGGAACGCGTTTCACCTGGGAATGCGTCAGGTGGTGGAAAACAAGGCATATTTCAGTGACCTTGCGGTAAACGCAGCCGGTAAGACCGGTACGGCGGAGCAGACGGCATCGAGACCCAACCATGCACTGTTCATCTGCTATGCACCCTATGAGAGTCCGGAGATTGCCATTGCCACCAGAATCCCGTTCGGTTATTCCTCAGATTATGCGGCACAGTTTACCAGAGATATTATCAAGTATTATTACGGACTTGCCGAAGAGGATGATCTGATCACAGGAACTGCCGATACACTGGATAATGCGGTATCCAACGAGATGTAACTATATTTTTAAAGACAGGTAAGAACAATGAAAGACGCAGTATTGATCAAAAGCTTTCCCAACGGAATCAATCTTGTGATGCGGGAAGATGCAGAAATGGAGGAAGTCCTCACGGAACTTGCAATGAAGTTCTCCGAGGCCAGAAACTTTTTCGGAACTTCCTGTGTAGCGCTTTCCATGGAAGGCAGAAAAGTGACGGAAGACGAAGAAATCAGGATTCTGGATGCCATCCGCAGCAACAGCAATGTCCGTGTTGCCTGTATTGTGGGACGGGACGAAGAAACGAACAAAAACTATATTAAGGCATTACAACACATGGAAAAGGTGTTTTCCACAGATAAAAAGCTGACCGGTGGGGACGAAGGACAGTTTTACAAGGGAACTCTGAAGAACCGGGAAGTAATCGAGACGGAGAACAGCATTGTCGTCCTGGGAGACGTATATCCCGGAAGTGCTGTGATATCCGCCGGCAATATCATCATCTTAGGCGGCTTGTATGGGGAAGCCTATGCAGGCGGCAGCGGAAGAGAGGATTGCTATATTGTAGCGCTTGAAATGGAGCCGGAAAGATTAAAAATCGGCGATTTCAAATATAAAACCAATGCGAAACAGTCGAAATGGGGAATCCGCCCCAAAGTACAACCGAAAATTGCACACCTGAAGAATGGGAAAATCGTATTTGATCCCCTTACCAAAGAATTACTGGATACTTTTTAAAAGAATCCAGGGGACGACAAAATATAACAGGAGGAATCCAAAATGGAACAAAACGTTTCCACGGAGAAGAAAAGCTCCGAAGTCATTGTCGTCACTTCAGGAAAAGGCGGTGTAGGTAAGACCACTACATCCGCAAACTTGGGAACCGGTCTTGCAAAAGCAGGCTGTAAGGTCTGCCTCATTGATACGGATATCGGGCTTCGCAATCTGGATGTTGTCATGGGTCTGGAAAATCGTATCGTGTACAATCTGGTAGATGTGGTAGAAGGAAATTGCAGAATCAAGCAGGCTCTGATCCGCGATAAGCGCCATCCGGGACTGTATCTGATGCCTTCCGCACAGACAAAAGATAAATCTGCGGTAACACCGGGACAGATGGTGAAAGTGATCGATCATCTCAGAGAGCAGTTTGACTACATCATACTGGATTGCCCGGCGGGAATCGAACAGGGATTTCAAAATGCCATTGCAGGTGCGGACAGAGCGCTTGTGGTAACGACACCTGAGGTATCTGCCATCCGGGATGCAGACCGTATTATCGGATTATTGGAAGCTAACGGATTTACCAGAATGGATCTGATCATTAACAGACTCCGCATGGATATGGTAAAGCGCGGAGACATGATGTCCGCTGAGGATGTCGTGGATATTCTGGCAATTCCCCTGATCGGAATTGTTCCGGATGATGAGAATGTGGTAATTGCAACGAACCAGGGAGAACCGCTGGTCGGAAGCGATACCCCGGCAGGAAAAGCGTACAGTAATATTGTGGAGCGTGTGCTGGGAAAAGAGATTCCGTTCCTGAATTTCGAAAAAGGGATATCTTTTTGGACAAAAGTGACCGGTATTTTTCGAAAAGCGTAGGAAGGGGGACGGAACATGAATATCAAGCATTTTTTTCACAGGAAAACTTCCTGTCAGGTTGCGAAAGACCGCCTGAAGATTCTGCTGATCTCAGACCGGGTGAATTGCTCCCCGGAGATGATGGAACTGATTAAGGCGGATATTACAAAGGTGATTTCCAAGTATATGCGGATTGATACGGATCATATGGAAATCGAGATACAGGCAAAGGGAAACAAAAGTGGGCGGAACAAAAGCCCCAGTCTGATTGCCAATATCCCGATCCTGGATCTTCAGAAGACCGCAAAAATGCCATGAGATAACAGAAAGGTCAATATAGATGTTTAAGAATTACAGGGTAAGAGATTATGATTTTAAATTAATACTATTGATACTGGCATTGTCAGCAATCGGTATCCTAACGATCGGCAGTGCGGAACCTGCCCAGCAGACCAAACAGATGGCCGGTGTAGCTGCGGGTATTGTGATCATGATTGCGTTGTCATTCTTCAATTATTCTGTCATTCTGAAGCTTTACTGGCTGATTTACATTGGCAATCTGGTACTGTTAGGTCTGGTAATCGCAATCGGCAAGGAAGGTAACGGAGCACAGCGCTGGCTTAAGATCGGTGGACTGCAATTTCAACCGTCAGAACTTGCAAAAATTTTATTGATTTTATTCTTTGCACAGTTTATTATGAAATATAAGGAAAAGATAAATACTTTTCGTGTAATTGCTTCGATTGCGGTATTAATGGTCATTCCCTGGATCATGGTCAAGGAACAGCCGGCGCTGTCTACCAGTATTGTACTGATTTTTATTTTCTGTGTGATTCTGTATACCGGAGGAATCAGTTACAAACTGATTTTTGGAGCGTTGGCGGTTGCGGTTCCGGCGATTGTTATTCTGGTATCGCTCGCGGTACAGCCGGACAGTACCATATTGGAGACCTATCAGAAAAACCGTATACTTGCGTTTGTCAATCCTGAGGAATATTCCACAGATCTTGCTTACCAGCAGATTAATTCCGTAACGGCAATCGGTTCCGGGCAGTTAGATGGTAAGGGGTATAAAAACAACGAGATCACATCTGTAAAAAACGGTAATTTCCTGTCTGAGGACGAAACCGATTTTATTTTTGCGGTGATTGGCGAAGAGTTCGGATTTAAGGGCAGTATCGTGGTGATCATCCTGTTGATGCTGACAGCGATAGAGTGTCTTTCCATTGCCGGAAAGGCGAAGGATATTGCGGGAACCATTATTGCAGCGTCCATGGGGGGACTGATTGCTTTCCAAAGCTTTGTAAATATCGGAGTAGCTACATTTGTCTTACCGAATACGGGACTTCCGCTTCCATTCGTAAGCTATGGACTGACGTCTTTGCTGAGTATGTATATTGGGATGGGTATTGTACTGAATGTCCGCTTACAGGCGAAGCGAAGTTAGTGGAGTGTTGGGATAACCGTTGACCGGAAGGATGCAATACTTACATTTTATAGAGAAGAAGGGGTATACACTATGAATATTGCGCTGATCGCACATGATGCAAAAAAGAAATTGATGCAGAATTTCTGCATTGCATATCGCGGCATTCTGAGCAAAAACGAATTATATGCGACAGGTACTACCGGACGACTGATTGAAGAGGTTACGAACCTCAATGTCCATAAATACCTTGCCGGACATCTGGGTGGAGAGCAGCAGATTGGTGCGCAGATTGAGCACAATGAGATCGACCTGGTAATTTTTTTACGCGATCCTCTGGCACCCAAGGCACATGAGCCGGATGTTAGCAACGTCATGCGACTCTGCGATATGCATAATATTCCGCTGGCGACGAATCTTGCCAGTGCGGAACTGTTGATCAAGTCCTTAGACAGAGGAGATTTAGAGTGGCGTGAAATGTACAAATAAAATCCGTACGATGATAGCCTGCCTTTCGTTACTTGTGTGTGTGACACTGCTTACGGGATGCGGAAATGTATCCTATGCATTTCCCTATGATGTGAATTCCGATGTCAGCAGCTTTAATGTACTGGCAGGAACGGGGGCTGGAAAAGCTGAGCCGTTTGCATCGGATCTGTGTGTCGTTACAGAGAATGTGACCGGCGACGGAAGCGTAGATATGTCACAGGCTTCCGCAGCTGTATTGTTTGACGTAAATAATAAAAAAGTGATTTATTCCAAAAACGCGCATGAACGGTTATATCCTGCCAGTCTTACTAAGGTAATGACGGCACTGGTAGCGTTACAGAATGCGTCCTTAGATACCGTGCTGACAGCAACGGATACGGTGAAAATCAATGAGTCTGGTGCACAGCTCTGCGGATTAAAACCGGGAGATACCATGACGTTAGATCAGGCGTTACATATTTTGCTGATGTATTCAGCCAATGATGCAGCTATGCTGATCGCAGAGAATATCGGCGGCAGCGTGGATCATTTTGTGGAAATGATGAATGAAGAAGCAAAGCGGATTGGTGCGACCAATACCAGTTTTGCCAATCCGCACGGTCTGTCGGATGACAACCACTATACTTCCGCTTATGATTTGTATCTGATCTTTAATGAAGCAATCAAATATGATTCTTTTAACGAGATCATTCACATGACCAGCTATCAGACGACGTACTATGATAAAGACGGCAAAGCCAAAGAACTTACGGTGAATAACACGAACCGATTCTTAAGGGGAGATTTTCAGGCACCGGAAAATATTACGGTCATAGGTGGGAAAACCGGTACGACCAATGCCGCAGGGCATTGTCTGATCCTGTTGTCCCGGGATATCAATGGAGCCCCGTATATTTCCGTGATTCTGAATTCTTCGGCAAGCGATGTCCTGTATCCGGAAATGGTACAGTTACTGGAGCAAATCAACAAATAGATGTTGTTTTTTAAGGGTAGATAAACTATAATAAAGTAAATAGGTTGCGAGAAGTTCCTATAAATTTTACGACAGGAGGGTTACACCAATGGTTCAGTTGATTGTAGGCAAAAAGGGTAAGGGCAAGACAA
>CAKRRS010000015.1 GCA_934394665.1 uncultured Acetatifactor sp.
ACAGCTGCCAGAAGGCATTCTGTCCGTTCCGGGAGTCCGTCCCTTTGCAAAAATTTATTTCACTAACTTGCCATTTATTTCATAAAATAGTACAGATCCACCGTCGAGTCTTTGTAGATCACATACCCATCCATCCTTGCAAATTCCTCAAACTCCCGCTCCTGCATTTTTCCCGTCACCTTTTTATCCTCGGGGAGAATAATGTATACGCATTGCTGGTTTCTCGCCTCTTCTGCCAGTTCTCCGGCATCTATCTCCTCCTGCTCCATGAGATCATAGAGATCATTCTGCACCGTCCATCTGCTGACGACAATATCCCGTCCGTAAGGCATACATACTACCGGAGAGTATTGCCGTACGTACTGCAGCAGTTCTCCGGGAAAAACAGCCATGACCTCTCTGCCGGGCACTACGATAGCGTCACAGATATCTACTACACTCTGTGGTACATGATATGCGTTTTCAGTTTTTTGAAAATGCGGATTTTGATAGATCAGACTGCCGGATATCACGAAGGTCAATATAGCAACGGTTATCCCCACATATTTTTTATATCCGGAAAGTTTTCCACAAAATACAACTGCACTATACGCAATCACCGGCGTCACCGGCAACAGCCACAGAATCCGGTAATAGATTTCTCCATCTGCCAGATGGGAAACCAATCGGGATACCAGTGGATGAAAAAAAATCAATAATAACAATAGAGGCACATAGAGGAACATGATCCTGATAGGTTTTCTTTTTTCTGTAAACCACAAATACAGCAGACTCACCAGGAACCAGATCATGATCAGTCCCGTACCCATATATTCCTGAAATAACTTTAATGCTTCCATCTTACCTCTCCCGTTTTCTTCTCCCGGCCTCACTAGCGATACCTGTGACACATCCTATTTTCCTGTTTCTTGTGAAGCACCAGGTATCCTTCAGGTGTGTTGCGACTTCGCAGATCTCTTATCCCAATAATAAATAAATTCCCGCATAGATCACACAAGGGATGCAGCAGACAAACATCGGCAACAAAATTTTCCACCTTTTATAGCAGACCGCTGCACAAATTCCGCTTGTTCCCACCAGCATGCACGCCAGCATCGCTCCCATGGTACTTGCCAGACAACAGGATGTCATGACAGCTCCCAGTAAAAGCCAGAAAGCAAACGGCAGCTTCTGTTCCTCCTGCATTCTGCGCAGCAGGACAAGTAGCAGGAAAAAGATCATAGGAAGCAAAATACTTCCCAATGCTGCTTTTCCCTGCCGGCTTCGCGCAATCATAAAATTCTCCACGGTATAAAAAGAATAGTCACCAAAAATCACCAGCACTTCCGTGCAGATCAGAAATACGGGAAGTAACCACTTTTTCCCTTCTCCACCCGGCCATAGGATTCTGCTGCCGATCAAATAAAATACCCCATACGTCATAGAAATCAAAGCTAGCGGCAATAAGGTCTTCGCTACCATCACCGCAGGCAGTCCTGTCATCCTCGCAAGCCATGCGATCCAGATGGGAAACGGTGCCAGTCCGTGGCGGATATCCAGTGTCGTTGCCAGTCCGGTATAAGGAAGCTTCTGGTACATTCCTCCGGATTCCTCCGTTGCCGCAGAAAGTGCCACATAATACGCATCATCCCCATCATTATAGACCATGATGACGGCAAGCAGCAGCTGCACCAGTAACAATACAAAAAAGAGGCTCCACAGCATGCGTGTCTGCCGGTCTGCTTTTTCTGGCACCAGGTTCCATCTCTTTCCACGGTTTTTGCGCCAATACCGCACCGTTGCAAGGAACAGCAGCCCCACCACAGCTGCCGAAAAAAGAAATTCCACCATGGAAAAATCCTGTTCCAGAAGTATCAGCGGTACACAGAGGATCTGAAACACCGCCCAGAGAAGCATCTGCCCACTGATCCACATAAATATTACATTTTTACGGTTTTTATCCACAGTCAGGAAGCAATTTCCGATCCACACAGGGATTGCCGTCAGCAAAAAAGCAAGCCATACGATACGAACTGCAATCATCTTTCATCCTCATTTCTGTGCACATTTCTTGCACATATACTGCATCACTATTTTGCAAGCAAATAAATACTATCTCCATGCACTCCTGCAAGAAGCAGCCTGTCTTGCGTCGAGAAACCGTAATTTTCCACTAGGTTTGCCAAGACTGCTTTTTCATCGACTCCGGGTTTGAGCAATACCACGACCTGCGCCAGTTCCTGCAGGGATTCTGTGTCTTTCCGGTTTTCCAGTTCTGTCTCCGTAAGCAGCAGGGTCTTACAGTAATGCATAAATTCCGGCAGATTCTCATAATATCCCACGCCCGTATAAATGCAGATACAGGGAGTTTCCGAATATTCTTCTGCCAATTGTTCCTGTCTGCCATAGCCTTGATAGAGGTATTCCCCGTCATAGGATAACAAATGCATCCCCTGTACCAGCACGATTGCGGCAATGGCACACACTGACACTGTCTTTTTTCTCCAGCCGGAGATTTTCACGATTCTTTGTGTAAAACAGCATAACAATATCGCAAGCAGTAATGCCGCGAACGGGAATAGGGGCATAATATAGCGGTCTACCAGATAGGGTGACATCCGGGAAGCCAGCAGAAAATATCCCACCGGGGGAATCCCCAAAATACACAGTGCTTCCCGTACCGTCCGGCTGCGCATAGCACGGGCACTCCGCACCAGAAGCACGATTCCTCCGGCCACACAGCCGGCCACAAGCAGGGGGGTCCCCACCGTGCGCTCTGCCAATATCTTCCAGAATGCCAGGATTCTCTCCCCATAGCCCTGCAGGCCGGAAGCCAGATTGCCCAGTGCTTCCGTCCCTCTGCCACTGGAGAACACATCCGAAATGGCAAACGGGAAAAGTACCAATCCGATCACTGCCGCCAAAATCATTGACCTAATGTAAATCCACAGTTCTTTTTTTCTGTTGCTGCACAACAGAATCACCACTGTGACGGCTGCCAGCAGCAGACAGTAAAACAGGAAAAAATACTGCGTCAGGAAACCGAGCACCGTAACGGCAATCAGTGCCTTATTCTTCCGGTCAAAGCTCTGGTTTTTCCACTTGTCCACGTGAATCGTAAGCAGTGCCACACACAGGCAGGAGAGCAGACCATACATGCGGATCAGCAGCACCGTGGCAAGTGCTCCTGTGCTCATGCCATATAAAAGCACTGCTACGATTCCGAGTATCTTTCCGTCACCGTCTGGGGAAAAAATGTTCCCCAGTTGTCTGCCAAGCCGTAAAAGCAGCCACAGCGTAATCCCCAGACAGATCAAATTCATGCCACACCCCAGCAATGGGGATAACGTTCTCTGAAAAATCGAACTCATGGTATGCAACAGCATAAAATGCACCGGTGGATGGTTGTCATCTTTTACATTAAAATACACCGAAAGATAGTCAAAAGCATCACTTCCATCCACAGTGACGTACTCCCGGAACTGTTCGTCCGTGATCCAGACCGGCTCCTCATATACATCCGCTTTGTATGACAACAGCTTACTGTTTCCCCGGTTTTCCAGCACATCCATAACAGTATCCTTCAGGTTGCCTGCCGTCTTAGTAAAAGTATCTCCCTGTATCTCTTCGTTTACAAATTTCGCCAGTCGCCCTACCGGCTGGGTGGGTACGATCCATGGATTGTATCTGGCATTTGCCAGTTCGAAGCTCAGAAGTTCATCCATGTGGTAGCCCTCTTTCCCACTGATACCGATTCCCATCAGCACCAGGCAAAGCACCACCGCCAAAAGTTCCGGCAACCATTTTCTGGATTTCTGCCATCGCTTCTGCGTTTCCACGCAATTTTCCCCGTTGTTATCTCTATTGTTTTGTTTGCGATTTTCCATACGAATAACCATGCCTTTTCAACGTCTGCAAACTTTCCGTGTTTTCCTGTTTACTTTTCCGTCACGCGATACAGATAGATCCGGTAATAGCTGTCTGACGTCTCAAAAGGTTCCTGCCGCATAAGCTCCAGCCCGGTATCCTCACTGTGGTCAATATAAGCCGCAGACAAAAGATAATGTGCCCCAAGCTGCGCCAGACTCTCTGCATCTATCTCATAATTTTGAAAATAAAATCCACCCTTTTGAATGGTGTAATATCCCGGACATTCCGCACTGAACAGATAACACCGATTTCCCCAGTGATCAAATTGATCCGCCAGATATTCACTTTTTTCCAGTTCCGGTGCTATGATCTTCCGAAAACGATGTTTATAATTCAGATCATAGTTGTTGGAATATCCGTCCAGGCAATAAAAACCTTGATACAACGCTGCTGCCGGGTCGATCCCCAGGCTCACGACCCTGTAGTCTTCCGGCTTTTCTCCATAGGTCTCAAGAAGATACTGCTGCACCTGATCCAGCACACCTATCGCATAATAATCCCGGAAGCTCATCGCTGCATACTCCCGGTTCACCAGCTTCTGTGCATTGGGCTTCAGATTGCTCTCCAAAAGAATCGTCGCCGCCGTAAGCATTGTGGCTCCGAACGCCAATAGCAGCATGCCGGATGCAACCACTTTTTGTATTTTTGTGCTTCTTGTCTTGTCTGCGTTTTTATCACTATTCTCCAATAAAATAAACAGACCGCAGCCAAGGATCAGATACCACAGGCACGGACTCAGCCACAGCACCCGGTTCGCCTGAAAACCTTTCAGGGCTCCAAGCCCGGAACGGATTCCGACTCCCACAGCGCTGTCCCAAAGGGCAGCCGCCGCAGCAAACACCAAAAGACACACACAAGACACCGCAAGTGTCCGAAGTTCCCGGTTGTTTCCATGCAAAACAACATCTTTCCGTGCTTCTTCACAGGCAACTTTTCTATCTTTCCACTGCCTGCGCAGCAGAGACACTACTGCCAGCAACAGCACGCCAAAAATCCATCCATGATAATCGACACTGTGTTGTCCGCCCTGTGTCAGATTTGTCCATAGCTGCTCCCAAAAATTCACCGGATACAAAGCATATTCCGCCTTATGCGAAATCATGCTGCTTCCACGCCCGAACAGTTCCTGCAAAAGTGCCCCGTTTTCTGCCGCATATACTGCGAACAGCAATAACCAGGCAATTCCCTGTCTTACACAAAAACGTCTGCGCACGATCGTGACCAGTTCCCATACCGCCCAGACGCCCAATACCGCGAACCCGACCAGTACCAGTGAAGAGTTTCCCCCAAAGACCACAATATAAAGATATGCCAGACCGCCTCTGTTTTTCTTCTCTCCCAGCTGCAAAACACAATATAATAATAGTGGTAAACCGTACTGAGACAACCCATATACCGGTAAAAACGGAAGATAGGCATACATTCCGCTTACAAGCATTGTCAAAAAAGCGGCAGCACCTCTTCTTTGCCGTAAGCTCTCGGATCGTGATCCCACCCATTGCAGCAAAAGAAACATTCCCACATATCCGGTCAGGCTCCCCCATACCTGCATACAGGCCAATGCAGCCTCTGCCGGCAAAAAAAGAAAACACAGTACAGCGGCAGGCGCCGGCATCGTCAATGCCGTTTTCGCCGCTCCGCTCATGAATTCCGGCAGGATACTGCTTTTCTCCCACAGATGTCTCGCCTGCAGCAAATACGCAATGACTTCACCATCCAGCTGGTCATGGTACACAAAAACAGCGTCTTTTCCCAAAAACAGATAAGGGATCCCCATGGCAAGGACACCCAGCGCTCCCAACACAAACCACAGTTTTCCTGTGCTATTTTTCCCGGCTTTTCTGCCTGTCCTTTTTTCCGCCATCGTTCCTCCTTTCCCGGTTCTCCTGTCCTTTGCTTCACGTTTCCGCTTCCGGTATCTTTTTACGCTTCCAACAACTTTCTCACACTCAGGATCATACCGACCAGCCATAAGCTTCCCGGCAAAAGTCCGTTTTTATAATCAAAACATCCGGCATCCTGCATCGCATACCACAGAATCATACCTCCGGCTGTTACGACACAGATTGCAAAAATTTCAATTTGCCCGACATTCTGTCTCCGGTTTTTCCCCGGATTTATTGCAATTTGACGGCACAACATTCCCAAAATCATTGCCGGGATTCCCATCAGGAACCACCAACTGCTGTATTTCAGCATCCGGTTGGTCCAAAGTGGCGCCCCTGTCATAAAAATATCCACATTTCTTCCGGAAAAAGAATCATAGCCTCTTCCGTCCAAAAGTAACTGCAACAGCACGGGAGGCAGTGCATAGCCGGCACAATCCCACACGATCTGATGGATGTTATCGGAAGCATGCGCCTTGAAATTGTAAGCTGCATATTTCCGGAACAATTTTTGTGCTTCCTGTTTTCCCACCGCATCTTCTATCGTCTTTTGGATACCGCCTGCCATCGTTCCGGCATAATAGCCGGTATCCCTGAATTCATGCCAGGTCATATACTCCCGCAGTTCTTCCGGCCAGGCATCATATTCTTCTTCCTCACGCATGTGTGTCCAGCTGCATCTGCGCATCATTGCGGCACTGACCGTGTTTTCCGCTTTTCCGTAGCTGCCCGGTGTCTGCCACAGGGACACCAGGGTAAACAGGATACCTCCCACTGCCATAAGCAGCACCAGTTCCTGCAGGATTCTCTTCTTTCCGATGTTGCTTCCCTGTATCAAATGCAGTAACCACAATAACACAATGGGAATCAGACCCAGGTAACGGTTTTCCACGACAAAGCATGCACCGATTCCCCACCAGACTACCGTTTCAAAAAACATATGCAGAGGTCTGCCTTCCACAGCACCTGCCCCATCCAGACGCAGGATCCTGATCATCGCCGCCAACTCCATGAGCAGGCAGGAAAAGCCGATGGAATTCGGCAGCACTGCCAGATGGCACTGTAATGCCATGGGAAATGTCAACATTCCCAGACTTCCCCAATATAACATCCATCGCTTCCTGATCACGTGAAAGCTTTGTAAAAATACCACGCCGCTAAAAAAAGCAAAGATACACTGCACAAAATATACCAAAAAAGTATAAGGGATAGAACTTATGGATTCTATCCCTTTTACAAGCATCAGAAAAAGAGGGTAGCCGATTCCCATGTAGTCGTCACACACAAGCGTCCGGGCCGCTTTCAGCCACAGATAGCTGTCTCCGAACTCCGGAAAAATTCCAAAAGCCCTGATCCCCCATCCTATTCCGAACAAAATCTGCACCGAGATCCCGATGAACAGAACTCTGCCTGCCACCTGTGCAAGCACTCTGCATGCTTTCCGCATCTTCCTATTGCTCCTCTAATTCAAAGAAATCCTTGATCAGGCTGCAGATAAAATCTACCTGATCTAAGGTCAGACCATAATACATCGGCAGTCTTACCAGACGTTCGCTCTCCTTTGTCGTATATCTGTCCTCTCCGTGGAAACGTCCGAAACGCTGTCCTGCGGGCGCTGTATGCAACGGAATGTAATGGAATACGGTAAGGACACCGTTCTCCTTCATATAACTGATAAATCTTGTACGCTGCTCCAGATCTCTTGCTTTGATATAAAACATGTGCGCATTGTGTACGCATCCTTCCGGTACGGTCGGCAGATCGATCTTTCCTGCTTCCTTGAGCGGCTGTAACAATTCATAATAACGGTTCCAGCAGGCAAGTCTCGCCTCATTGATTTCATCTGCGATTTCCAGCTGTGCATAGAGATATGCCGCATTCATATCACTGGGCAGATAGGAAGATCCGTAATTGACCCAGGTATATTTATCGATCTGACCGCGGAAAAACTTACTGCGGTTGGTTCCCTTTTCACGGATAATCTCCGCTTCTTCCACATTCTTCTGATCTCTGATCAGGAGCGCACCGCCTTCGCCCATGCTGTAATTCTTCGTCTCATGGAAGCTGTATGCACCGAAATCTCCGATGGTGCCCAAGGCCTTCCCCTTATAGGTTGCCATGATGCCCTGTGCGGCATCCTCGACTACCAACAGGTTGTGTCTTTTCGCAATATCCATGATCGTGTCCATCTCGCAGGCCACACCGGCATAATGTACCGGAACGATGGCTTTGGTCTTCTCCGTGATGGCATCCTCGATCAGTGTCTCATCAATATTCATGGTATCCGGACGAATATCCACAAAAACAGGAGTTGCACCGCGCAGTACAAACGCATCCGCCGTGGATACGAACGTATAAGCCGGCATGATCACTTCATCTCCCGGCTGAATGTTGCACAACAGTGCTGCCAGTTCTGTGGCATGCGTACAGGATGTCGTCAACAGACATTTTCCCGTGCCTGTCCGTGCTTCGATCCAGGCATTACATTTTTTGGTATATTCTCCGTCACCGCAGATCTTCTGATTTTTGACACATTCCTGAATATACTCTGCTGCTTTGTCCACATAAGGGGGGACGTTAAATTTAATATCTATCATAAGCTCTCCATTCTGCCGGTCTGTCGAAGGTTCCGGATTCTTCGGTTTCCGATCCATCTTTTCCGGCTCTGTTTGTATCGCATTCTCCGGGTCTGTCTTGTAATAACCTATATTTCCCTGTGTTCCCGTTTCCAGCTTCCGACCACTGTCCCCGGTACATTTTCCGTCACATGGCTGATAATATATTTGGGTCTTCCCTTGACTTCCTCATAGATCCTTGCAATGTAATGTCCGATTACGCCAAGACTTAACATAATGAATCCACCAATGATCAGGATCAACAGAATCACTGTCGTAAATCCTTCCACTGCAGTTCCCATCAAGTATCTTACCAGTGTCTGGATTGCTAAGATCACACTGAAAAAAATGGAAACCGTTCCCATGATCGTCACTAGTTGCAACGGCAACGTACTGAAAGAGGTAGCATTGGTAATCGCATACTTCATCAGACTCCAGAACGACCATTTGCTCTGTCCGTATTTCCGCTCCTGCACCTCGTATTCTACCGTCTCCGTCTGAAATCCTGCCCAGAATGTCAGCGCCCGGAAAAAGGTGTTGCGCTCCGGAAGCTCCAGCAGTACATTTACCACTTTTCTGTCCAACAGTTTAAAATCGGAGGAGGCATTCATATCCATCTTGATCAGTTTACTCATGATCTTATAAAACAATCCTGCAGACAGCTTATATCCCAGGCTTTCTTTTCCTCTGTCCGCCTTGATGCCTTCCACGATCTCCGCTCCCTGTTTCCATTTCTCCCACATCAGAG
Organism: uncultured Acetatifactor sp.; assembly: GCA_934394665.1. Taxonomy (GTDB): domain Bacteria; phylum Bacillota; class Clostridia; order Lachnospirales; family Lachnospiraceae; genus Acetatifactor. The sequence continues at coordinate 9,159 of CAKRRS010000015.1, forward strand.
GGATCACTTCGGGCGGATGCTGCAGATCACAGTCCATTACGATCACGGCATCTCCCGTCGTCAGCTCCAGTCCGGCAAAAATACCGGCTTCTTTACCGAAATTGCGCGAGAACTCTGCGCCCCGGATCCTCGGGTTTTTCGCCGCTTCTTCTTTTATTTTATCAAATGTGCCGTCTTTGGAACCGTCGCTGATAAATACCAGTTCGTAATCGATCTTGTTCTTTTCCAGCAATGCTCCCAGCACCCCGGCGGTATTGGCAATATTCTGTTCTTCATTATAAGCCGGTAAAACAATGGATAATAAAGCCATCTTTAATCCCTTCCGCAGTTCTCTGTCTTCACATAAAGGATGCCGTCCACTACTTTCGTGGAATTCGCTCCCGGAAACGTATCCATGTCAATATATTCCTGTGTCATATAAATCTCACCTACCGTGTCCGGATCCAGAAAATTCAAGGTTGCTCCCAGATAGTTCTGCATAAATGCCTGATAATCCGCGCCCTTATAGATCAGATAATCGCCGCTCAGGCCGATCATGCCGTCTGTCACCTTACCGGTGATATCCGTGGTCGGGAACTCGTCATAACCGATCACGCCAACCAGAGCAATGGGAATCCCCTGATAATACCCTTCTGTCTGCTCGATCCGGTCTAACAGACGCACACAATAAGCGTAAGTCTTTTCATACTTTTTTTCCAGATTGGAATATCCGATGTTGTCCGATACTCCATAGTTACATGTCAGAATCCCGGCGCATAACAGTGCCGCCCACTGTATCAGGATATCTGCATTTCTTTTCTCTACCGCATATCTGTTGACAAATGCAAACAGCAGGATCAGATACAGCACCCACTGATACCGCATCAGCAAATGGTACGTCAGATTCGGAGAGATGATCAGTATCACATTCGTCAGCAGGGGAAGTCCTGCCGCCAATAGTACTATTATAACGAAAAATTCCGGATTCTTCCACCATTTTCTCAGGAGCATGCTTCGAAGCAGCAGATATCCCACCAGAATGCATAAACCTAGGCAGGCTGTAAAGGAAAAAATATTATTCACTAACACATTTCCATGCACCGTAAATGCAGCAAAATCCACATACATTCCCTGCAGTGTGGCAAGCAGTCCCAGACCGTTTCCCCCTTGCTCCATGGAATTGATGCCCTGATAAGTATCCAGTACTTTTCCCTGAAGCTTCAACAGGGCCTGCAAAAGTACATAATACAGCACACCGCCGCAGACTCCCATACCGAGATAACGCAGCACATACTTCACCTTTTTAGAAACTCCCGTCTCCTCTATGAAAAAGATCAAAATCAGATACACACATAGCAAAACAGCAAACGGCAGATACGCCTGATAGATCCCCATACTAAAGGCCAGGCTGACTGCTCCCACGATCCAGCCCTTCCGATACTTTTTCGTCAAAAGTACGGCAAACACCGCCAGGAATAATCCCATCATGTAGCCATCCATGGTAAACACATAGGCAAGCGTAGACGCTAACGCCGGGAAGGAAACCAATAGTCCGCTCACTGCGACAATGACAAGCGGATCCGCAAGCTCCAGACATTCGGTCAATACCACTGCCGTAAGTGCCAGCCAGAACAACCCGATCAGTCCAATGATCCAGGGAATCGTAAAATAAGAAGAAAATCCGCAGGCCACCGATAAAAACCACCGTCCGGACGTGGTCATATTCTGGTCAAAATACATACTGCTCAGTCCGTCATGATTCGGAATATCCGAAAGCATCACGGGCAGATGTATGAGCAGTCCCAGTAAAAATGCTGAGACAAACGCTATCTTCCATGTACGCTTGATCTTTGTTCTGCAATCCTTAAAAGTTTCCCACGGGGTCTTCATCCGGCTGTTACTCCTTTTTTATTTCTGTCACAACTGCCCAGTAGTCTTAGTCATTCCTCATCTTAATCATTCCGCATTTTTATCCAAAGCCGCTGTATCCCTCAGATAGTCAGCAATTGCCTGTGCAATCTTCTCTCTGCCGGCCTCATTGGGATGTAATCCGTCATCTGTATAGAGATACAGATCCTCCCAGGTATCATGCGGATAAAAATCATGATAAATATCGATGACTTCTACATCTAATGCCTGGCAGATTCCGATTTCCGCATTGACATAATCTTCCAGCACACCCCCACCCAGATCATACTCCTCACAGGTCTGCATGACTTCCGGCGCAATATACCAGGTATAGGGTGGCGTAATAAAAATAATACGCAGATCCGGATAGGCATCCCGTAATTCCTTTACAATGCTGCGGATGGCACCGCAATATGTGTACTCATCATAGAGGTTATCTGTGGATTCAATTGCGTTTCCGGCATGATAATCATTGAGTCCCGAACCGATGAATAAAATCTTCACCTGATCAAAATCAATCTGTCCGAGATCTCCCAACGTATCCTCAAAATAATCCGTTGCCGGTTCTCTCACATGTACCGTTCTCTGCACGCCAAAATCCTTTACCACGAAAGAACGCACCAGCCCGGCCGCCGAAACGGAATCCTTGGTATATCCCAACCTTCTCTCTCCATCTGCTCTCCCCAGAACCGTTCCGCCCAGTCCACCGTTATAGCATACGAGTCCTGTTTTCTCCTGCACCTTGGCGGCAATCGATGTCTCATCCCGGCACAGCCCATACACGCTGTCCCCCAGGAACACCACATCATACGGGATTCTCAGATATTCGCGATCCCCGGGGAAAAATAAAAACAACAGCACAAGAAAAAGAACTGCTGCCGCAATACCATATACAGTTTTTCCTCTCATGCATCCGTTTTTCTTCATTCCCTGTTTCCTATGGTTGCCTTCCCTGCCATCGACCCTCCGGCATTGATTAAGATCTGTGCGATCCGCGCTGCTCCCCGGCCGTCGATCAGCTGCCGCTCCGCTTCATAGCACTGCGTGCGCAGCTCCTTTCTTCGGAACGCAGCAAGACACCAGCTGCCGATTGCTTTCCTTACTGTCTCCGGCTCATGGTGCCATGCCCCGGCATACCCTGCAATGCTTCGGCTTCCGATCCATTCGGTCAGTCCCTCCTGGTTCTCCGCATAAGAAAAGCATACAAACGGGACGCCAAGCACGGAAAGCTCATAGATCGTAGTGCCGCCTGCCGTCACTGCCAGCTGGCAGGTTGCCATCAGGGACGCCATGTCCTGTACATCACAATGCAGAATCACCTCACGGTGTTCTGTCGCGTATTGCTCTAACACTTCTCTGTTCGGATTAAATCTTCCGATCACCGGATGGAAGCGAACCCCACTGCCTTTCAGGCTGTGTTCACACAGTTCCCGAAGGATTTCCCCGGCAATATTATCCCGGTCTCCGCCGCCGGTAGTGATCAGCACATCCGTTACCGTGTCGGTCACTGTATAGGATCCGGCTGCCCCGCAAAACTGCTGCCGCACCGGCACATAGGCCGCCCCAAGATATTGTGGCGTTTCACTACCGTAGAATTCCCGATACTTTTCAGGAGAAGCAAACAGATTATAATTGATCACGCCGTCCACGGGAAATCCATGCTGCTGCATATCATCCAGCAAAAACACTTTCCCCAGGCGGCGCAGTGCGGAAAGGTACGCATCCGTTACCCGATAGCTGTCTACCAGGAAGATATTTTCTACCGTATTTAACACGCTTTCCAGCATCGGAAGCTCCCCTTCGAGGTCTTCCGGATCCGTTCCCAGTACCTGCGCCGGCATGTGATAGTTCCGAAGCAGTTCCGCGGAAGCCGCATCCGCACATAAAAAGCACACTTCTTTCGGAGCATCTATTCTGTTTTGCAATTCCTGTGCCACGGTAAGACACCGCATCAGATGCCCTGCACCGGTTGCGGCACTGCCGTCTGCCCGAAAATAGTACATGAAGCAGCTCTCCTTTTTATAATCCATCCTTAGCTGTTTCGGAATTATCCACCAGATCCCAGCTCATCGGAGTTCCCAGTTTTGCATCCCGATTGATCCGTCTGCCTAACAGTTCTTCATAATGTTTCGTGTGCAGTCCGCAAGAAGGTCTTACGGATCTTAAATTCTCCGGCGTAAAGACATCTCCTGCCTTCATATCCTGTGCCACGAACAGGGAACGGGAATGTTCTCTGCTCTTCTTCTGCTTCGGTGTCAGATCATAGGTCACCTTTCCGACCGCTTTCTCGATCCTACGGATATGATCCACCATCTCCTTGAACTCTTCCGGTTCCATGGAAAATGCCGCATCCGCACCGCCGTCTGCCCTACGCAGGGTCAGATGCTTCTCGATCACTTTCGCACCAAGTGCCACACCGGCTCCGGCTACTGCACAGCCCATCGTGTGATCGGACAGTCCGACCACGCAGTCAAAGACCTCTTTCATGGAAGGTATCGTCTTCAGATTGATATCCTCGTAAGGGGCCGGATACGCAGAAGTACACTTCAGCAAAATGACATTTTCATTGCCCTCTTCCTTACAGGTCTGCAATGCCAGTTCAATATCCGCCAGATACGCAATTCCGGTAGACATGATGATCGGTTTGCCGGTACGTGCGATCTTGCGGATAAAAGGAATATCATTGATTTCAAAGGATGCGACCTTGTAGACCGGCACATCCATTTCTTCCAGGAAATCCACCGCGGTCAGATCAAAAGGAGACGAGAAAAAGACAAGTCCCATCTCTTCCGCTATTTTTTTCAGCTTCGGCTGCCATTCCCAGGGCGTATACGCAGTCTCATACAGCTTGTGTAATGTCGTACCGTCCCAGATGGTGCCCTGTGTGATCTGGAAGCAGGGATCGTCACAATCCAGGGTAATCGTATCCGGAGTATAGGTCTGGATCTTGATGGCATCCGCTCCGGCATCCTTCGCCGCACGCATAATCTCTACCGCTCTGTCAAAGTCCATTAAATGATTGGCAGACATCTCCGCGATTACAAACGTCGGAGCGTCTTCACTGATTCTGTGATTTCCGATCATGATCTCTTTCTTCATAAATCCTTACCATACCTTTCTTGTGTCAGGGAAATATAATATGTTGATATTTTTTACCTTCACGGATCTTACGCCAGTGTTCGGCCGTCATTCGCATATAGGTCACATCATACGCAATTCCGTTTTTTACTACCTGCGCTTTTTTCTCTTCGACGATCTCACAGCCGCAGATCTTGTGCAGCCCGATCACCCCCTGGTTCAGGGTAAAGACATCGCTGTACACCGCGTTTTTCCCAAGTTCTAAGAAAGCATGATCATACATACTCATTTCAAGTGCTAATGCCGTCTGAATGCTGCGCAGTTTCTTCTCTCCGACATAATAAGCCCAGCCAAGATCTCCCGAGGGGTTGGTCAGTCCGGTGTAATTGATGACACCGGCGGGAGTGCCGTCAATTTCAATGATCCAGTAGCTTACATCGGGATCCTGCTGTACTTTGGCAAACCACTTTTTCTGTCCCTCAAGGGTCAGCTTCGGATCGGTATTCATATACCGGGTAATGTCCGGATCCATGCGCCAGCGCATGATCTGCTCCAGATCCCCTTCCGTCACTTTTCGTAATGTTACACTCATGCGCAGCCCGCTTTCTCCAAAAGTTCTCTCATGCCTTTCAGTTCAATGGCCTCTTCCAGGGGAATGCTCACACCGAGATCTTCCTCCAATTGTCCGATGATCATGACATGTGCCAGAGAATCCCACTGTTCCACATCTTCGATCATGGTATCTTCTGTAATCGTGCCCGCAGGAACCTTCAGTATCCCTTCAATCAGTTTGATAATCTTTTCCTTCATAATAACATTGTACCTTTCCATAACCTATCAGTCTCATACTACATGAATTTCCAAATGGAGTTGCCAAGCAGCCATTCACACCCATTCAAAAGTCACATTTTCGATGTCGTAATCGAGCTTTCAATCGCTGCATCCCAAATCAGTCATATAACGTTTCCTTCAATCGGTAGATTCTCTCAGGTTTCTCCTGCCAGAGGATCTCATAGCATTTTCCGCCTTCCGGTGTCGTACCAGTCTCCCGGTAGCCCAGCTTTTCATACAGATCCGCCACCGGCTTATTTTTCGCAGTCGGCAGATATTTTCCACGGAGCCCGGCAAAGCCTTCCTCCTGCATCTGCTGCTCGATCCGGTCGATCACGGCGTTCTCGATATTTCTGCCCATCACGCGGCAGCTCATGACGAAATCTGTGATCTGGGGCAGTTCTCCCGTGATATCCACAATTGCTGCCACTACGATTCCGTTATCCCCGAAAATATCCGTTACCCGGTATAAAAACACGCGCTTGCCCACATTTTCCACGATCTGCTGCATCTGCTCCGTGGTGTAACGGTTCGTCGTCAGGTTAAACTGGTTGGTCTTATTGAAAAGCTGTGTCAGCCGGTCCAGATTCTCTTTCGCATCCTCCGGAATCAGACAGATCTCCAGCTTTTTCAGATATTCTTCAAAGCTTGCCGCCTGTCCTGCCAGCGCCTTTCTGTCGGCATTGGCACGGTACTGCGCTGTTTTTTCCAGATCTTCCGCCGTCACGACCGCTCTTGCAAAATACGTTTCATAGATTCCCACCATACAGGGTGCCAGATCTTCGGGCCGCGTGGGGAACTCCGGCACCGTTACCTCCGGCAGCATCTGCCGCACCATTTCCCGTTCGGCATCGCTGTCATCAAAAAAGACAAAAGCATCCGTCCCCAGGTTCAGTTCCTCCGCTATGTTCCGGATATTATCCGGCTTCGGATCCCAGTTGATCCTGCGTGCCGCGAAGTCTTCCGGCCGGAGCACCATATGCGGATGGTGTTCTATGATTTCAAGTGCATCCGCCTCATTGTTTTTAGACACAATTGCTAACAAAACGCCCTGTCTCTGCATCAGTTTCAGCACACGCTGCAGATTTTTATAAGCCAGTCCGCTGTGGTCTTCCGACAGTTGTACCGGCGTATGATCCGCTTCTCCGGCAAGTCCGCCCCACAGAGTATTGTCCAGATCCAGTACCAATACCTTTTTGGGTGTCCGGTGTTCCAACGCGGCATAATAAGCTATTTTTTCTGCAAGAAGTGCCTGCATTTCCATCCCGAGCGGAATCTTGCCCATATACCACATCTTCGGAGAGAATGCTTTCTCCCCGCCTAATTTTTCGATGAGGCTTCGATAAGGAAATACGCGTACATTAGTATGCTCCTTGCGGAACTTTTCCAGGGCCTCGCTCCACAGCCACTCCAGTGTAAGTCTCCGTTCCGGGTCCGTCAGTACCGAGAGCTCCACGGCCCATAACACAGCATCAGATACATAAAAGATTCCTTGTTTCGGCAGGCTTGCGTCCAAAGTCCGAAACCAGCCGTCGATCTTTTCTTTTGCCGTGTCCGGGTCGAAGTCATGTTCCAAAAGTTCTGCCAGATCCATGATAAAAAAGGTGATATCCGCGCCAAACGCATGATAAGACGACGCAGGATTCAGCAAAACGCCCAGCTCGTTTCCGTAGCCTTCCGTGTCATACACTTCTGCCTGCTTCTGCAGCATACGGATCACCATATTCATATTTACATTGGATAATACTGCAAGTTTTCCTGCTGCCATGCGTTTTCGTTCCCTTCTTTAAATCTTTTTGCTACGCTTTCGGAATTTTCCTTACCAGACGTATTTTTATTCAATCCTGCCCCGTCATCAGACGATACTTCATCTCTGCGATCTTCCAATCTGTCAGATTATCGATATCCTGCACTTCCAGTTCCGATACGATCAGCGGCAGGATATTTCCCACCATCAGTTTCTTATTCACTGCAAACCGATCTGTGCGGAATACGTAAAACTGCCCCACATCATGATAATGTGGCTGCAGATCCTGTGAACGGCTGTCCAGATACTCGGGATATTTGAATACCAGGCGCTCCTGTTCCACGACCATAGCCCGCTGGGGCGGATAAGAAAAGCTCACCACGGGGATCAGCGTGTCCGCATCACTTACTTCTAACTGCGCTACGGCTGCCTGTAGCTTCTGTGACGTTACAAACGGTGCCGTAGGATAGATACAGCATGCCACGTCAAAATGCCTGCCGCGTTTTGCATACTCTGCCAGCACTTCCGCCAGCACATCATTCGTCGTTGCGAAATCTCCGGAAGTCGCCGCGCTTCGGAAAAAAGGAACCTCCGCGCCGTACTTTTTCGCGATCTGTGCAATCTCCGTATCATCCGTAGATACCATGACCGTATCGAACAGACCGCTCGCAAGCGCCGCCTCGATAGAATATGCCAGAATCGGTTTTCCGCAAAATTCTCTGATATTTTTCTTGGGGATTCTCTTGCTGCCTCCCCTGGCCGTAATGATTGCTAACCTACTCATTTTCATCCTCATTTCCCTGCGCGCAGTTTCCACACGAACTGTCGCAGTCTGTAATACAGATAGAAATACAGATCACTTTTTCTCTGCATCGCAATCAGCTTCCGCTCCTGCGGTCCGGTATATTCCAGATAATATTTATTCTGATCAAATTCCGGGAAATAGTGCTCCACACCCTGCCGCAATTCCTTTACAAAAGAAAGCTTCGGTCTCTTCACACCGGACAGATAAGAAAACAGTGTGATCGCATAATATAATTCCGTAAAACGATATTCAATCTGCTCTCCGTACTCCGTAAGGAAGCCTCTGTCAACGCACTCCTGATACAACAGATCCGCTGCTTTCATCCGGTCACGGCACTTTTCTTCCGTGATGTGATGCACCGTAGACACCGCATGCTGGTAATAATAATACAGCGGTTCCTCCACTCTCTCAAAACGTCGAAAGTACAGGCTCCACAAGGAACCTGCACAATTATCTTCGTAGAAAATGTGCTCCGGAAAATCAAGTCTGTTCTCCCGGATCACACTGTGTTTATAGATTTTCAGTACCATACTGCCGGGGCGCATGAACAGTCTCTCGTGCTTTTCTTTGGTCAGTTCCCCGGTCTGGTCAGGGGTATTATTGACGATCACTCTGCCGACTTCAAACGTATGGTGATCCACCAGACTGTAGTCACAGCCGACCAGATCCGCACCGGTCTTTTCCGCTTTATCCAGTAATTTCTCATAATAGTCCGGTGACACCCAGTCATCGCTGTCAATAAATCCGATCCATTCTCCCTGCGCCACCTTTAAGCCTTTGTTCTTCGCTCCGCCCTGCCGCAGGTTCACGGTATTCGGGATCACACGGATCAGTTCCGGATATCGTTTTTCATAATCTAACAAAATCTCCAGAGATTCATCGGTAGAAGCATCATCCACACAGAGTATTTCATAAGGATATCTCCCACGGATGGTCTGCCCCACGAGGCTGTTCAGACAATAATTCAGTTTTCCCTCTGCCGCCATATTGTAGACGGGTACAATGATACTTAGTTTTTTGTCCACGAATACATCCTGCCTTCCATACTGCCCATGTCTGCAGTTTGTTCCCCTTAAAATCGTTGTATCTCTAAAATCGGTGGCGGGACTAAACCGTCCCACGCTCCACCTTCGCATGCCCGTTTTCCACCCGGTAGACAATATCACATTTCTCAATGGTCTGTAATCTGTGGGCGATGATGATCAGCGTCTTGCGGCCATGGAGTCTGTTGATGGATTCCATGATAGCTGCTTCCGTATCGTTGTCCAGTGCGGAAGTCGCCTCATCGAGGATCAGCACCTCGGGATCGTTATACAACGCTCTGGCGATACCGATACGCTGTCTCTGTCCGCCGGAGAGACGGATGCCTCTCTCACCGATACCGGTCTCCAGACCTTCCGGCAAGGTCTTGATAAATTCATCCAGCTGGGCTTCTTTTAATACTTCCCACAGCCTGTCTTCATCGATTTTATCCTCAGGGACACCGAAAGCCACATTTTTGCGGATCGTGTCATCCAACATGAAGATCATCTGGGGGATATAGCCGATATTTTTCAGCCATTTCCGATAGTTGCCCGGTTCTTTCACATCCACGCCGTCTGCATAGATGTGTCCGGTGCTCGGCTCCAGCAGTCCCAGCAGGATATCCACTACGGTACTCTTGCCGGCGCCGGAAGTACCGACGATACCGACGGAAGCTCCTACCGGGATCTTCAGATCCGCATGGTCGAAGATCAGGCGCTCGGTATTCGGATACGCATACGTAATATCCTTCATCTCGATACTGTTCTTCACATCCAGCTTTTCATCCTCATCGGTAGCAAAGGACATATCGATATTCTGTCCGTTGATCTCATCCTGCAGGTTATCACTGACGCCCATGAAGAACGGCTCAAAATATGCAATCGAATTGATCTGATTGTTGATACGGTTCACGCAGGGCAGCAGCACCAGTGCCGCAGCTGCCAGCGTTCCGAACACGGTCAGCATATTTTCCGTAGACACACCGGTCGCCACCAGGAAAATCATATATCCCACCATGGTTGCCACGCAGGCGGTCTCGATCAACAGCTTCGGTACCTGATTGTACAGGCTGTATCTCTGTACGGCATCCACATAGCCCTTACCGCATTTGCGGTACTCGGATACGAAGTACTGCTCCTTGCCGGAGATTTTCACTTCCTTGATGCCCTGTACCGTCTGGGAGATCCATTTGAACAGGCTGCTGTAATAATCCTGATTGTCTTTGCCGGCCTTGTACATGATCGGCTTCAGCACGCGCTTGATCAGCCACATCAAAAGCAGCAGTACCACTGCCATCAGAATCGTCATCGTACCACTGGATACAAAGCAATAGCTGATGACAAATACGGACACCACCGTATCGGACAACAGCTGCAAAAGTGCCAGAATCAGTGCGTACATATTGTTGACATCCGAAGTAATGCTCCGCTGCACCACAGCGGTATCCGCATTCAGATAAAACTCATAACCGCGGCGCAGATAATTGCGCATCATGCGCTCCGAAGTCCGGAACTGATTCGTATAGACAAAAGATAACGTCAGCTTCTGTTGAAAATACGTAAACAGATTCTTCACCACGAACACCAGGATCAAAAGCACCATGACGATAATGGAAAAGGTATGATAGCTTTCCACACCCAGGATCTCATAGCAGGTCTCCGCCACACGACTGTGTTTCACCGCTTCCGGATCAATGACGATCTGCATGACCTCCACCAGCATTCCCACTCCGGCGGTCTGCAAAAAAGCACTGATCACCATGAGGAAGATCAGCCCCACCATGGTTCTCTTCTGTTTTTTATCCAACAGGACACGTAATTTTCTGATGATCTGTAACATGAATTGTCTCCAAATTTATTATATCTGCTCATTTTGTCTGTGAATCAACGGATCCTCGTAAGCATCCATGAAATCCGGTCCCAGACGCACCGCCTCGTCAGCGAAGGGGAGTCCCTTCACCTCCGTAAATACCGTCACTACCTTTTTAAACCTAAGCCCCGGGAAGAAATTCAGCATTTCCATCGGCATCGAGGCATCGAACTGGGGGTATTCCGCAAACAGCTTCCGGTAATCTAACACATCTCTCGGATGCGGCTTTAAGAATATGGTTCCCTCTTTTTCATATTTTTTGATAATATCCCGGAAGATCCGTTCCCTGACATCCAGTTCACACAAAGGATCCGTGAGGATCAGGATCTTATCCCCGACCTTGTTACTCTCTGCGATCTGCCGTTCCAGTTCTTCTTTATTTCTCACAAATGCCTGCAACAGCAGCTGCTTGTCCTCTTCTGTCAGCCGCTCTTCCAGCGGTTTTCTCGGCACTTCAACATATCTGGGGCAGGGATAACGGATTGCGGAAATATCATTTACTTCCATGTCGATACAATATTTTCCGTACCCGTTCTGTACAAAGATCAGATTCAGATACATGGACAAAAATGCCTTGATCTTAAAATGTCCTCTGTTGTCATATCTTGCGGCGTCAAAGTTCTTCAGACAGTTCAGCCCGTCCTCCACCGCATGATACCGGATATGGTTCTGATTCAGATAATATCCGATCGGGTCGGAATCACAATAGACATAGATATCCTTGTACTGCCGCAGATCCACCGGTACGAATGGGGCTTCCAGTCCCGCATACTCCCTTGTAAACCGGATACGGTTCCTAAGATTCCCCGGAAAGCTTCCGGTATCCTCACGATATTTTGCCAGTTCAGGGAAAAAGTCCTCTCTCTTCTCATCGAATTCCAGTACCTCTTCAAATACACCGGTACTCTCTACCCTGGATTTCAGATTTTCGAAGTTATTAGACATTTTGGACAGCACTAAAGCAGCAGTTCCTGTATTTTTTCCCGGAGCTGCCTCTGCCCGTAATTTTAACTCTTTTAAAAAAGTCACATATACATGATAGTAAGTGTGACAGATATAAATTCTATCTTTCATGCCTGATCTCTGTTTCAATCGTTGATAAATAATGCTTCGGAGCCCTTTCTCTGATTCTATGGAACTCCGCATTGTAATTATTGTAACATAATTTTCCTGATACGCACGAAAAACATTCCTTTTCTTAAAAAAAATTAAGATTTTAACGCTTCCCTATGCTATAATAATACAAATTCGTGCAAAAAAACACAGAGTATTTCGCCATAGAAAGGAATCGCTATGAAATCCTTATTTTCCCATAGTTCAACGATCTCAAAATGGAAAGCCACAGCAGTGTGCGGTATCTGGCTTGTCGTCATCTGCGTCATCCTGTACTTCGCTCCGCGCAGCATATCCCCTGAGATCTCCGCTTCCTCCGTCAATGCAGTGCAGCCGGACTCTCTCACTCTGATGCCCGGCGATGTTCTGACCCAGCAGTTCACGGTTCCCAAGGGGGCGCTTAAGAACCTGTCCCTGATCGTTACTTATGATGATCCCGTACAGGCTGCCGATACGCAGCTCCTCGTTAGCGTGCTTCGTAACGACACTGCTGTCATGGAGCAGCCGCTCCCTTTATCCGCGATTCCCTCCGCTTCCTTTTTTACTTTTTCCATAGAAGAGAAGGAAGCCTTCCCTGCTGCCTATACGCTGCGGATTGAGAACCTCTCTGAAGCTTCCGGATACAGTATTTCCATTCCCTACACCACTGTCCCCAATCTTGCCACCTCTGATTTTTCGCAATTTTGCATAAATGGTGTGCAAGCTTCCGGTAAGCTTCTCTGTGCCATACAGTATGTCACCGGATACTCTTATTACACTGCCTGCTGCATCGCCTTTTGTTTCTTCCTGGGCGGTCTCATTTTCAGTACCCTGTTATTGCGCAGTCCCTCTGACCGCCAGTGAATACTGTGCATTGATGGGAAGAATCTCATAGCCCTTCGCCGCCAGCGCTTCCGCATTTCCCGAAAGGGTCAGATAGACACCATCCTCTGTCACTTCCTCTATTGTCTGTATGTAACGGTAATTGGCAAAAGCATCCGTTGCTGCCCATGTGGGGTCTCCGGAATACACCACTGTATCTACGAATTCTCTGACCGGAATCTTATCTTCCCACAGAATATTTCCATAGCTTACCGTTGCCGGCACCACCACCGTGACAATCTCGCTCTTTTCTTTTGCTGCCTGCAGCGCCTGTTGCCCCGGTGTTCCCCAGAAACGGTTGCTTTCTGTGGTAGCATACGCATAAGTAAACACCCCAAAGGAGAACACAAAGAAGGCAATACATACCTTCATCAGGCTCCTGCATTTCAGCTTGTCCTGTAGCTGCCGGATTGCATACGCTCCGTAAAACAGGACCGGAATGTGGATCAGGTTCACATGAATCACCGTGACCGCACGATTCAGTACGCCCATGATTCCCGCACTGAGGAGCCAGAAAAACAGCAGATTCGTAAGCGGCAGCTCTTCTTTCCTTTTCTGCATGCCATGCCGGAACATCTCCCACAACTGCAGAAGCAGTCCTGCCAGGAACAGCGGTGTCGTAAAATAATAATACGCTCCGGTCTGTTTGCACGCTGTATGATCCATGCCGTCATATTGCGTCAGAAGCATTCTGCCTAAATCTCTGGCGCTGTGCAGAATATTTGCCACGCTCAGTTCTTCTCCACGGAAGCCCGGCAGCTTGGGAATGGAGAAAAAAGCTGTCTTGATCTCTGGAAGCATGCCCAGATTCACTCCGACAAAATACAGCAGCGGACATGCCAGCGCGCATAAAATCCCCACAGCAATCCACAGATTTCTTCCCCACGGAAGCCTTTTTCGATAAAACAGCAACACAAGCAGCAAAAATACCGGTATTACGATCCAGCTTTGTGCATAGCTGTACAGCGTTGCGCCAAATGCCACAGCCGCCCAGGGCAGATACGAAGCTTTTTTCTTCAGCCCCAGTACCAGCAGTGTTACGGCTATCAAAAACAGGTTAGGCGCCAGATTCGATTCCAGGGCAAAACGATTGTTCATGATATGCCAGGGATTGATGGCCAGGATAAAAGAGAACAGCAGTCCGAATTTCTCATCCAGTAATTCTTTTCCCAAAATATACGCAGAAAATACCCCCAGTATCCCAAACACAGCCTGTGGAATCCGGTATACCGTCATCGTAACTCCAAACAACCAAAAGCACGGGATGGCAAGATAAGAATACAACACATTCATCCCACTTCCCCATGCCACAAAATACACCGGGAATCCATAGCCTCTGCTGTCGATACCTTCTGTCATCAGCGCCCAGGCATTATAGGCACCGTACGCTTCATCCGGCAGTACTCCTTCCGGATGTCTGCCCAGTCCGATCAGTCTCGCTGCCGCCGCCACACACAGGATCAATAGCAATATCCAATGTTTTCTGAGATCTGTGTTTTTTCTCATCGTATCCTCTTCTCTTCGCGTTTTTTGCGAAATATCCTCATTCCTCTGCAGACTGCAGGGCATAGACCCAGATTCCCCAATAGGAGGTGTCCGTCTCATAATATCCCACAGATTTCAGTCCCATCCGTCCGGCATCTGCAATCTCCGATCCGGAGAACAGATACTCGCAGCCCAGTTCTTGCAACGCTTCCATGTCAAACTCCAGCCCTTCATAGACCAGGCTGTTTCCTTTTTGCAGACGCATATAGTTGCCTGTGACGCTGTTAAACAGATAGCAGCGGTTGCCCCACAGGTCAAAATACACTTTTGTTTCCTCATTTTTCTCCAGTTCCGCAGCGATCACACGCCGGAAGCTGTGTTTATATTCCAGCGGATAGTTATTGGAATATCCATCCACTGTATAAAATCCGTGCATCAAAGACGGTGCCGGACTGATGCCCAGATGTGCTACCCGGTAGGTGCTTTTATCTCTGCCGATCGCTTCATCGATCTCCCGCATCAGATCTTCCGCGAACCAGCTTTCCCAGGAGATGTACCCCGTGATCCCGGAACCGTTGTTGATCTGGTTTACATTCAGATACATACCGGAATTGACTTTTAACAGCTGCAGGGTCGGCAACAGACAGATGCAAATCACTGCCAGTTTTCCCCACAGCATCAGACAGTCTGTTCCCGGAAGCTTCGTCCGCCACAATACGGCAGCAGACAAGGCAAATTCCAGATACCAGAGTGCCGGATAAAGCCAGTAAAAACGTTCGATCTGAAAATAATGCAAAAAGCCTGTCATACTGTTTTTCAGATGCACAATCACAGCAGAATGACAAAATGCATAAAACAACGCAATCGCAATCAGCAGCAAAAAATTCACCACTGCTGCTTTATAAATCTTTTTATCTGCCTCCTCCTTTTTGCAAAAAGCTCCAAGAATCAGGAATACTATGATCGGAAGGATCAGATATTTATGCAGGGAAGGTGCATGCTGCGCGCTGTTTTGAAATATGCCCAGAAAAGTCTCCCAAAACGGCATCGCAGAAGACACCATTTCCTCTCTGTGGCTGACATAGGCACCCGTCCCAAACAGAATCTCCAGGATCAAAGCACGGTTGACCCATACGTATGTCAGAAAAAGCACTGCAAAGCCAATCGGAAACCACGGATTCTTTTTCTTTTTTGCAAATGCATAAACAAGTGCGATCACCCAGAATCCCAGTACCACATATCCGGTATATACCAGATGACTGGTCAGTCCGAATACGATTGCAATCAGTAACCCCGGAATCACATTTTTGCGTTTCCACAGGCACAGTTCTCCGTATAAGATCAGCGGAATGCCGAACTCTGACAGACCATAGACCGGATATAACGGCAGAACACAAAAACAGGTTCCGGCGATTACTGCAAGAAAACTGCTGTCCGTGCTCTCTTTTACCAGCAGATACATTCCTAAAAATGCCAGCAGAAAACACAGGATGTACTGCGTAAGGAATGCCACTCTGACCGAAAACAGACGATACAGTGGCAGGAAAAGCACCGCCGACGGCTGCATTCCGCTGGCGTTGACACCGTTTAGCATTTCGGGATATCCCGTGCTGCCATCCCACAGATGCCTTGCCGGCAGCACATAGTTCATGATGCTTTCATCCAGCTGGTCATTGATTTCAAATACACAGCCTTCCCCTAAGATAAAATAGGGCAAAAAGAAAACGATCGCCACCAGGATACCGGTCCACCAGAACGGAAGTCTGTCCAACCGAAGTAAAATACCGTCTGCTTTTTTCCAAAAACGTTTCTCAGAAATGTACAATAATGTAATCTCCCTTATCTACAATATATCCATCCTGCGGATACTGCGGCAGCTCTAAGGATTCCTTCTCTGCTCCGGCATATAAACTGATATCCTCTTCTGCCACCAGCCGGTGCCCATGCATAGCGAAAAATTTCACCAGTTCCGCATCGGAATCAAAGGCATAGCGTCCCCAGTCGATGACCGATAACGCCGGGGTCTGTGCCACCCAGACACCTTTGGATCCACGGTTGTATTTGTCCAACAGATCCGGATCTATCAGATCCGTCAGGCGTTTCATTTTATAGTATGTGGTCGAGCCATAGCTTACATAGGCATCCTGGATAATGCTGTACGGGATTTCGTAGTTGCCCGTGAAAATCACCGGTTTGGAAGTGTCAAAGTTCCGCTCCAGATCCAAAGCAATCTGATCCACCGTTTTCACTGCCGCATCATATTTTTTCTGATCAATATAGAACCATTTCGTCATATCCGCGCACTGATTCCACGTAATCATTGCAAGCAGCAGAATTGCAACTTTGCGCACGCCACCGGAAATCCGCCTGCTCAGAGACTTTTTCTCTGTTTCTTCCCGTTGTGCTGTCACCTGCCATACCGCATAGACAAAAAGCAAGGCTCCGTATCCACAGAAAATCGGCAAAAACTGCGCAGAACGATACAGGGTTGCTTTCCCCTCGATGAACAAAAGCGAAAATGCCGCAAGATAGGCTGTCGGCAACAATAAAATTGCCCACAGATCCCGGCTGCAAATCCCTCTCCACAGCGTGACTGCCACGATTACAACCGCAGATAAAACGAAGATTCGGATCGGCAGATACGCATAGGCAAACACACCATACAGGACAAACGTCCGCTTGAGTATCATGGCCAGTTCACCAAGTGCCCCGGGCTGAAACATCCACCCAAGCATCTCCGTAACGGAACGCTGTACCGCCTCTCCCTGCAAATATTCCAGGTGAAATACCTTCGTCACAATGACGATCATCAGACTGCGCAATATGACCGCCACAAGTGCTGCTGCCGCGCCCGCAATCAAGGCTGCAAAGACGCCGGTCTCCATTCCGCAGTGCCTCTGAATGCTTTCCATACAGATTCTCTCCGCCAGCAGCAGAAGCAGTAATCCTGCCAGCCACAGTATCATAAAAGATTCATAGCAGCCGACAGCGATCCATAAAAATATTGCGGTGCATACGATTTTGCCCACTGCCAAATCCCTGCATTTTGAAGGGATCGTGGTTCCCTTACGGGGCTTTTTCACGCAGCATTGCCACTCTCTGAGAAAGCACAGACTGATACCGCAGCCAAGATACCCTATCGCAATTCCATTGTGTAAAAAATAGGTGAACACCTCACTGATCAGTGGACTGGATACAAAGACTGCAGCAAAAAAAGCATATCCGATCACGGGAATTTTCTCACCGAAAACGGAATAAAATAATGCTGACCACACAACTGCGGCAGCCACCAGAAGGACAACTGCCGCAAAGTCCGTCAAAAACGGCAAAAACTCCGCAATGGAGCAAAGCTTATTCAACAAGAACAGAACCCACCGCCCGACAATGGCGATCAGCCCCTCCTCAAAATAATATAATGACGGGGTATCATCAATGCCAATGGTTGCATTTGTCACCTTATAGCCGTAGGCACACACGGCTGTAAGCAACAAAATACCCAGATACCTTCGATTTTTCAGGAAATGTCTCAAATATCCCATCCATTTCTGACAGGTTGCATCTTCCGGTTGTTTTGCATTATCTATGATCTGCATCTTTTGCTTCCTCCTGCCGCCTCTTATTCCTGCACGATTTTTTCCAGACGATACACTACAAAGTCATAGTACATGTAGTGGAATTTCACTGCCTCTTCATACTGATATTCGTCCTCTACTTCGCTCGGTACACCGCCCTGAAAACAGATATACCACAGATTGTCATACGTATCCAGCTGACTGTAACTTGACAGTGCTTCTGTATTTACAAACGGAAGACTGTATAATTTATAACCCAACAGGTAATAATGTAACTCGGGATGATACACATTCAGAAAAATCGTATGCGTATACGGTCCGATAAAAGCATCGTTCTCCGTCACCTGTTCTTCGATAAACTCTTCGTATTTCTGCAATCCGTCATCATATTCGATCTTGATCTCCGAAACATATTGCAGTAAAAAGCAAAGCATCGCCGTTCCCAGAATACCGCAAGCCCACCATTTTCGCGTCTTTCCCTTTGCAGCATCCAGAATCTGTGTCAATCCCACAGCATACCACAGCATGACAAAGCCCATTCCCGGGAAAGCATAACGTCCCATAAAGCAGTTGTTGACTGTAGCAGAAATCACGCCTCCCACGATTCCGGTCAGTGCAAATGCCGCTGCTGCGATTGCCGGTGCCGCATTGTGATGCTGTCTCACCCAGTCTACGGCTCCGTAGCTTACTACCAGGCACAACGCCATCCCCAATAGCACGACGATTCCGATAGGAGTCTCCACCGCTGAGAACCATTCCTTACAATAATCCATGACAGAATTCAGTGTTGCGAGTTCTGTCACGGAACCGTCATCATAACGCATCCGCAAGATAAATTGTCTGCATGTCACCGCCAGCCAGGGAGAAAACACAATCGCAACCGTAACTCCGGAGATGAAATATCCCTTCACCAGTTCCTGCTTCCGGCAGATCAGAATGGCAGCCAGAAAAAGCATATAAAATAAAAAGGTCTGGATCAACGCAAACGTATGGCAGTATACCGTACAAATACTTGCGATGCAAAATACGATCCATTTTTTCCGCGTCGCCTCTCTGAAAATATCATAAGCTGACAGACCTGTCAGAGTCAGGAAAAACAATGCCACCGCATACATTCTCACATTTCCCGCCTGTACGCTGTAAATAGGCATCAACAGTGAAAACAACATGAAATATACGGAGATTTGCCGGTCAAACAATTTTTCCACATAATATTTTCCCAGAAGCATATACCCCAGCATAAAAAGCACCGACATCAGCTTCAATGCCCAGAAATGGGTGCCGCCTCCGCATAAGTGGTAAAACAGTTTTAACAGCACATAATAAAACGGAGAATGGTCATCCGTGGCAGTAATATAGATCAGGCGTTTCCAGGGAAGAGAGACCATGGATGCCGAATACGCCTCGTCATACCACAGACTGTTCGTAATGCAAAAGGCTCCCCAGAGAAACAGCGCCACAACCGGCAGACCGTGCCACAAGATCGTCCATAGATCCGTCCGGATTAATTGATTCTGTTTTGTTTGCTTTGTCTGAATGACTTTATGATCTGTCAATGTTGCTCTCCTGTTTCATCATTTATAAAAAAGCATTTATGCTTTTTCCGATATGAAGTTAGAGGTTCTTTTCATACTAATATCTCTGATACAGTACCATATCTTGATCACGTCCGAGTTCTTCATACCCTTCCGCCCGGCACATTTCATCAATCGTTCCGCCGCTTACCGTTGCCAGATATCGGCTCTTGAGCTCTGTCAGATGCTCTGTAATGTATTCCTTCTCACAACAACTGATGCCGAATCCCTTCGGGGTACCGTATAGCAGCTGCCACTTCAGGGTTTGATTGCCTTCCGGAGTCTCATCACCGAAAGTCCAGATGACCACATTGTCGTAATTCGGAACCTGTCCGGTCACCGGGGTCAATTCCTTTGCAAAAATCTCCTGCCAGTACGCCACCTGATTTTGCCTGTCTTCCGTCACATAGGGCACCTGATAATCATACGGTTCCACTGCTTTATAGCTGTAGAGGTAAAGAAAAGCCGCGCCCAAAAGTACTGCTTTTTTATAATATTTTGTCTCCAGCATGCTGACGATAAAAATGCCGGCAGCGATAAAGGTCAGAAAATGCTTACTGCCTTCTGTCATCTTATACATCAAAAGATGTGCAAACAACATGGCGATCAGGCTCAGTGCAAAATGTGCTTCTATGATCAGCTGATTTGTCAGCTGTTTTTTCTGTTCTTCCGTCAATGTGTATTTTCCGAAAATCGCCGTACGCACCGCTTCGTCTGCCGGTTCCATGACGATGCTTTCCGCTCGTTTTGCCCTGCGCAGCCTGTTCCTGTCACAGATGCTGTTCACCACCAGGATTCCCAACAGGATCAGATAGCCGTCAAAAAAGGCTCCCGAAGCCAGACCGTTTTTCGCTCCGGCAATACAATGTCTGACAAACTCGAGTCCTTTCCAGTGCAGCGTCCCGAAAAAGTTACGGAAGCCGGCACCGATTCCGTCGGTAAAAAATGTCGTGATCCAGTCGGTATAAAACAACGGGGTAAAATATTCCGCGCCCAGGTAATGCTTGATCAGCACATACAGGATGCCCGTCACTGCCACCACGACCACAGATCCAAGACATCCGGCTTTACGATTCTTACGGATCCAGAAAAAGCAGGCGAGCGCCAGAAACAATAACATATACGGCCGCATCAGCACAAGCAGCACGGAAATCACAAACATAGCGATCAGCTTGCCTCTGCGCTCTCTCTGCAGATAGCTCATCGCCAGACCGTAGAATAGAATCAGCATACTGAAACAGATGACTTCCGGCATCCCGGAGAGCATGTATCTTACGAATAATGAATACAGACCAAACAAAACCGTCAGGATCCCCAGCTGTTTCCAGGCCGGCTTCACCAGCCAGACAAATACGAACATCGTAACCGTCAACAGAACAATATTACAGATCACCGGAGACATCAGATTCCAGCCAAAAATCAGTCCCCACAGAATCCAGGGAAATACCAGCACCGGGCTCCAGGCTGCAAAAGACAGGCACAGGGCATGGCTTTCGTTAAATCCAAAATACCCCAAGGGAAAACCGTAATTCACAATGCCTTCCACTTGCTTGAAATAGAATAATTCATCATTCCATTCCGAAGAAGGCAGATAGACCTGCCCGATGCTTTTCCCTTCCGCTGCTGTCCGGATCAGACAGCACACCAAGGGAAGCAATGCCATGAGCACTGCCTTAAGTAAGATAATATAACGTTTATCCTGTTTCCACCAATCCACAAAACGCGTTTTTTCCATATGGTTTTGTCTTACCCTTCTGTTCAAAATCTTTTCACCGGTTTTACGTTTGATCCGCCCGTTTGGGTGATTGCGTATCCTTATTTGTTCCAAGGCCGATTTTCTCACGGATCACGTACTGGGGAGAATTATTCATGCTGATATAG
This sequence comes from uncultured Acetatifactor sp., assembly GCA_934394665.1. Taxonomy (GTDB): domain Bacteria; phylum Bacillota; class Clostridia; order Lachnospirales; family Lachnospiraceae; genus Acetatifactor. Next base: position 30,885 of record CAKRRS010000015.1, read on the forward strand.
ATACGTCCCACATACTCTCCGATCAGTCCCAGCATGATCATGATCATTCCGCCGAAAAAAACCAGTGCAGCCATCAGCGCACTGAATCCCATGGGAACATTCGGATTCACAAGACGCTTAATGATCGTATAGATTCCGTAGAGGAATCCCATGCCGGCACAACCGACGCCCAGCGTCGTAGCAATCCGCAGCGGTTTTACGGAAAAAGCGGTAAAGCCGTTGAACCACAGACCCAGCAATTTTTTCAGCGTATATCCGGAATTGCCCTCTTCCCGCTCTCTGTGGCACACTGCCACGTTGGTAATATTTTTCGTGGCACGAAGTACCAGTCCGATGACGTAGGGATAGGAATTCTCATAGCGGATCATGTCTTCCACAACGAATCTCTTCACCGCAAAATAACTGGAAATATACAGATCCGCCGGTTTGTCCAGCATCATACGGGTCATCAGCTCGTTGACCTTGCTGCCCAGATTACGGAACGCGGAATGCTGTTTGTGCGCATAGCTGGCATAGACCGCATCGAAGCCTTCTTCTAACTTGTCAAGCAGCTTGTCCACTTCGTCCGCCGGTGTCTGTCCGTCGTCATCGAGGCATACCACATAGTCTCCGTCGGAATGTCTCAGACCTGCCATCAGCGCGGCATGCTGTCCGAAGTTCCTTGCAAAACCGATGCCTTTGATATTGTCATACTTCTCACACAGCTCTCTGATCGTTCCCATGGTGTTGTCCGGTGATGCATCATTTACCAGAAAAATATCATAGGAATATTGTGTAAGTTCCTGCATTTTCTCCCGGATCTCCGCAACCACATGGGGAAGCGTATGTTCCGAACGATAACAGGGGATTACAAAGCTTACTTTTTTCATGTTACTGTCCTGTTCCTTATTTTCTTTGTTACAATTTATTAATTGCTTTCTCTAGTACAATTACACTGTTTATTTCAAGTTTAATTCGTAATGCGCAAAAATTTGCACAGAAACACGTACTTTATGATCACTTGCCTGCTGTAGGATTCACCGCCGCCATCCATACAATATCGCGGTATTCCCCGTCGATACATACATCGTCGTGCAGCAGTCCTTCCCATACAAATCCGGCTTTTTCATAGCTGCGGATCGCCTGCATATTGTCTGACAAGGCTCTCAGATAGATTCTGTGCAGGTGTTCTGTCTCGAAACAATACCGGAGCATCAGGCGCGCTGCCGCCGTGCCGATTCCTCTGCCTCTGGCTTCCGGCTCTCCGATAAAAATACCATATTCCGCCTTATTATGGTGTCTGTCAATATCACGGATGTAGACCGAGCCTAACGGCTTGTCATCAGCAAGATTACAGATGATCGTCTGCACCACATCACCGGTCTCCACATGCGTGCGGATCCAGTTCTCGTGGGACGCTCTCGTAAACAGCGCCTGATAGATAAAATTTTTCCGGACGGCATCACTGTTGCGCCACGCCACGATTTTATCCGTATCCTCATAGGTCATGAGACGCAGGTAAATCCCTGCTGTTTCGTCACGATAGATCCGGGACATCTCTTCTGAGGTTATGTGTGCTTTTTCTTCTATCCTATTTGTTTTGTCAATCATGTTGCATTTATGATTCCTATTCGTTATTATCTTATCTGCCTGTATACGCATTGCACAGTGCAATCACACGTGTAATCTCGTCTTTGCGCATCTCGGGGAACAGCGGCAAGGTAACACAATGTGCTGCCAGATATTCCGCATTCGGGCAGTCTCCCGGCTGGTAGCCAAGGTGTGTATATGCCTTCTGTAAATGGCAAGGCACCGGATAATGCATGTTGCACTCCACGTCATTGTCTGCCATGTACTTCACAAAATCCTCATGGTCCGGTACCGTGATGACGAACAGATGGAAGACCGGCGTCGTATTTTCCGGATGTCTCTGCATTGTAAGGAGCGGATTGGTGATCTCTCTCAGGTAACGGTGACCGATCTCCTGACGTCTCTTCGTCCATTCCGGAAGATACTGCAGGCTTACGCTTAAGACTGCACCCTGCAATCCTTCCAATCGATAATTATACCCAATTTCATCATGATAATAACGCACATCACAGCCCTGATTCTTCAGGCGGTTGATATGCTTGTAATATTCTTCTTTTTCACAGGTGACGCTGCCGCCTTCGCCGAATGCATAGAGATTTTTGCCGGGATAAAAGCTGAAGCAGGCGAGGTCTCCCAGGGTTCCCACATTTCTTCCTTCGAACTGTGCGCCGTGCGCCTGTGCGCAGTCCTCTACGACAAACAATCTGTGACGATCCGCGATCGCTCTGACACCGGCATAATCAAACGGCTGTCCGTAGAGATGCACCCCGATAATGCCCTTCGTCTTCTCTGTGATCTTAGACTCGAGCACAGATGGATCGATCTCCCAGGTATCCGGTGTACAGTCCGCGAATACCGGAGTTGCTCCCGTGTAGCTGACGCCCCACGCCGTTGCGATATACGTATTGGCCGGAACGATAACCTCATCTCCGGGTCCCACGCCCAGCGCTAACATCGCCAGATGCAATGCGGAAGTGCCGTTATTCACACCGCTGGCATAGTTACTGCCCACGTAAGAAGCGAATTCCCGGTCAAATGCATCCGCATATTTTCCGCCGGAAAAAGCGGTCTCCCGGCATACCTTTTCGATGGCTTCTCTGTAAGCATCCTCATGGGCTCTTACATCCCGCGCCAGATCAATTCTTTTAATATGTGCCATTGATTATCTGTCCTTCTTTCTTCCTATTATCGCAATTTGATTCCTGACTCGACATCAAGCTTACTTACTCATTTATTCACAGCTTTCCGTCATGTTCCCAGCCAAGCGGCTGCATCATATATGCTTCTTAATATAAAACTCATGGAACAATCTTGCAATCTGTACCAGATAATTGCAGATCGTCTTGAACACTTTTACCGTAGTATTATAGTCTTCCTGCCACTCCACCGGATAGTCGAGGATCTTCACCCCTCGTTTTTCCGCGCGTAGCAAGAATTCGATCATGTAAAACCAGCCGTTGTCATCACTACAGCCCTCGATCAGAGAGACTGCCACATTCTTTCGCACAAAGGTAAATCCGCAGATTGCATCGGTAGATTTCATCCTAAGGAACAGTTTTAATAAGATCAGCAGTCCCTGGGAAGTGATCCTGCGATACCATTTTCTGCCCTTCGTATCAGATTGTTTTGCAAAACGGCTGCCATTGATATATGCAATCTCTTCCTGTGTCTCAAATAAATGAATTGCCTCTCCGAGATGTTTGAGATTGGTAGACAGATCGATATCCATATATCCTACCACATCACCACTGCTTAATTCCACACCTCTGCGAAAAGCAGCGCCCACGCCGCGGACATTGATTCTCTCATATTTTACTTTTTCATATTTTTGGCACAGTTTATCGGCAATCTGCGGTGTCTCATCTTCCGAACCGTTATCTACAATAATAATCTCATAGTCCGTAAAATCAATTTTTTGCAGATATTCCACCGTCCGGGTCACACCGCTTTCCAGACGCAGACGCTCATTTAACACGGGAAATATAATCGTAAACATCATTTTGTCAGTTTTTCCACTCCTTCTATCACATAACGCTGTCTCTTAAAGCTCATATTCAGGATCACAGACAGATATTTGAAAATCAATGTCAGCATTACCGACATCATGAAAAAGCCAAAAGAGATCAAGGTCATCAGACTCATCCAGCCTTCCACAGGGCGCACCGTACTGAAGATAGAATACACGATCCAGCCAAACATGATCATCAACACAACAAACAAAATTCCACTGATCATCACGGAAAACTTTTCCAATACGTCAGTAAAAATAATCAAGGTGTCCAGTGCCAGGCTGCTACGGGTGTTCCGTTCTTCCCGGTTTCTCGCACCTTTTCCCATCTCCTTGTTGTCATAAGAAATCGTCTCCGCGCGCAGTCCGCAGTTCATATACATGGCTTTGCGGTAAGGAATATACGCATTCATCTGGTTCACGCGGTTCACCGCACGGCGCGAAATGATGCGGAATCTCTCCTGACGCAATTTATAGCTGTTGCGACTTCCCAGATTGTATACAGCATAAAAAAGTCTGGATGTGAATGCCACGTCCTTCTTCGGTGCCGCTGCCACCACATCATTGCCTTCCAGTGCCTTGTGATACAACTCCATGATCAGAGACGGTGCAAAATCCGGAATGCACTTGTCAAACTCAAACAGGAAATCGCCCACCGCCAGATCTCTGCCGGCATTCATGGCCATTTCCACACCCTGATAAAAGCTTAAATTGATCAGACTTACCACATGATGTCCGGTACTTTCTTCCAGAAAAGACCGGATCTCGGCAAGCGTGTTGTCCGTGCAGCAGTCATTGACACAGACCACCTCATATTTTTCAAAATTTTCTTCCATTGTGCCGCAGACTGTCCGCAGGAATTCCCGGATATTTTCCCCGTCATTATGCAAATACAGCACACAGGACACAAAATTCTTCTCTTTATTCTGCAGTGGTTCTTTTCCCATAGTTGTTTCCTTTTCTTCCTATCCCGTATCGAATTGCCAACTCTGCTTATTGCCAACAACCGACACTCGTTTCATACACAGATATCTGACTTTCAAAAATTCCAGCACAGCTCATTGGTCTAAATATGGATCCAGATCATATACCGTATTGATCTTGCCCGATAATACGCTGATAAAAGTAGGGGCTTTGGAAATTGCCCGGATCACCGTAGGTCTCGAATCATCGATCTCGGAAGCTTTCAGGATCGGCTTCATGGAAAACAGCGATGTTTCATAGCTGAATGCATATTCTTCGCGCAGATATTTTCTCGCCAGTGTCGACATATATTCCCATGCGCTCTCCGGCTTCCCCGGGCAGTCGTTACAGTTCCCCAAAAATCCGCCACGGCAGAGATTGCCACTGTCGATACTGTCACAGCCGGCATTGTTTTCGTTTGCACCCACGCAGGGGAACTGCGGTGTGGCATCATAGCTGGTCTTATGCGGCGTAAATGTCACGGATGTCAGGGAATGGTATCCCGTTTTTCCGAAAGGCATAATCGAGAAAAACGGTCCGTCCATCACGGTAAAGCCGATATTTCTGATCTTGTCGCTTGCCTTGCAGAGAATAATCTCACAAAGTTCGTATTTCAAGCCAAAATCTTCTGTCGGAACCCCTTTGACTTTCCGGAGTACCTGATTTACCGAAGCATAAGTTGCATTCAGTACAAAAGGGGCACGGTAACTTTCTGTTTTTCCTTCATAAAGCGCTGTCACTTCGTAGCAGTCATCCTGCTTTGTGATCTCTGTGATCCCCCGTCCGAAATGCAGCTTCACGCCGGGATATTTTGCAATTTCCTCAAGCAGATAATCTCGCAAAATATGGGCATCATACGTATATTCCTCCGTCAGGAACGCACCGTCGCACAATCCCGGCTGAAAATATTCTTCTACCGGAAGTACCTTGCAGGGAATCCCCGCGTCCTTACAGAATTTCCGGAATTCTGCTGCGTCCGTCCAGGAAAAATGCGCCGATGTCGCATAAATCTGCTCAAATTTTGTATGAATGCAAAAGGAATAATCCTCCACAAACCGTTTGAAATAGCCTGCCGATTTCATGGCAGTGGACAGAGACCTCGGGTAATGATACCCCATGTGCACTCTGGCCTGATTAATATATGTCGCTCTGGTAAAGGGGGCACGCTCAATTTCCAGTACCTCGACCTGCTGTCCCCGTCTGGCGCAGTACAATGCTGCATATAATCCATACAGACCCGCGCCGATGATCAGTTTATCCATTTCTGCTGTCCTATCTTTTTATTTTTTCCTATCGTTTGTCTTCGTTTTCTGCCGTTTCCGGACACTGCTTCCTTTCCATCACAATGTTACTCCTCTTTCTCGTGACGTTCCCGATAGCTTCTGCCAGATCTCCAGGTGTGATCTTCCATATTGTATTCTGCGTGAAAAATCTCTGCCGATGCCAGTGCCAGTAAGAACGGCAGCACCAGCATCACCGGATAGACATACCGCATCTGCACCGTGGGTCCCAATAACATCGTGCCATAATACCCACCGATCACCGTAAGCGGCAGGCAGAAACGTTTTTTGTCTGCAATTACCAGAATCGCTGCCAACGCCAGATACAGCCACAGAAAGCTTCCCGGTACAAAGAAATATTTTAACACCGGAATCTGCAGATAACTGTTATTCTCCGCCCAGTTCTCCAGCCGGTCAAACAGCCAGGGCCATTTGCTGTCCTTGTAGATACCTCTGTCCTTCAGCGTATCCTCTTCCCATCTCGTCTGCACATAACTGAGTCCCGCTCTGCCTTCCACACGGTTCACTTCCGCATGGGTGACATCAAACGGAGATAAGAAACCTGCATTCGTAGCCAGTGCCGCATTGACCATATCCCCGGGATATTCTTTCAGCAGATGCAGATATGTCCGGATAAAATCTCCGGATCGGTAACGCACCACGTACGTATTGGTATGACGCTTGACCGGATCGGCAAATCCGGGATTATAGTCTCTGTAAGCCTCATCCAGGAGAAAATCATTGATCAAAGCCTTATCCGTCTCCGACATCGTGCCATCGTCTTCCGCAAGGACACCTACCCCACCATGATAGACCATGCAGCGAGCCAGCTGCTGGATCGGCATGCTTAACATCTCCCTGCGATCCCCTTGTTCGGCATGGGTCAGGGAAAATACCGCAGACAGCACAAAAAGCCCTACACAGAAAGCTGCCCCACTTACCGCAAACAACCTCCCCCAGAGCTTCCTCGCCTTTTTCCCGAAACAAACTGTCAGGAATTGAACAGCCAATAATACAAGCATGGCGTATTTGCCGTTGTTGCGAAACAGCATCATTCCCACAGTCGCGACTCCGAACAGCAGATCCTTACGCGTGGGACGCAGACTCCTGCGATTCTCCAGCAAAAGAGCTGTAAAGCTGGTCATCTGTAACAGCAAAAATGCACTGAACACCGTGTCTTTTGTCATGCTGACACTCATATACCAGTGAAACGGGAAAAACATTCCGAGCAACTGCACCGCAAGCTGCCAGCCTGCCGCAATTCTCCGGTGATGTAACACCATCAGCGCATATGCCATGCTTCCTGCCAGAAGCAGCAGCTGCACTGCCGTATACGATGCCATTCCGGCATTCACACTTCCGAACATATGACTTCCCAGCCACAGCATTCCCTGCAAAAACAGGGTATGCACGATCGGGTGATGGTCAAAATAATAGTGCTCCGTGATCTGCCCGGTCTGCACCGGCGCATCATAAGCGCAGATGCCTGGATAATAAGCAAGATATACCGGCAGCCAGGCAAGTAATAACAACCCTAAACTGCCAAAGAAAATCTGACCGTCTGTACGGTTCTGTATCCAGATTGCTGTTTTATGATAAAGTTTCGAAGTTCTTCTACGCTTCCGTGCAATCTGCTGTTCCGTTTTGCAAACGTTGCTTTGCTCACTTTCCGGAAGGTCGGCCTTTATGCTCTCGTGTTTCAAAAAGCGATACACCACAAGCGTCCCCACCGCGCCGAGCAGACAGCCGAGAATCACTGTCCACAGAAGCGTATTCCCCACATAACCGGGCGTCCACACGATGTTGCCGGTCTGTGCCAGATCTTTTTCAGTTTTTGCAAAAAATACAAACAGACATCCCAACACGCACAGCAATATACAGCCTTTGCGTCTGGAAAGAATTTTCGTTTCCTGCATACAATAGTTCCTTATATGTTATAATTTTCTATCTTTCTCAATGTTACCTTAGTTCGCACCATGTGTTCCGTGCGCAACATGTTCTCCATGCACACGATTCAGGCGGTATTCAAAATCCTTACGATCCTTCGCTGCCATGACTTCCAGCATCATCCCGGCAAAAAAAGACTGGATTCCTGCCAGTAAGATAAATCCGCTGGCAATCAATGTCGGGAAACGGGGAACCAGTCCGGTATTCAGGTATTCCACAAATACCGGAGCAAACAGAATCACCGCAATCACAATCAGCAGAAGCGCCAGCATACCGAAAAAGTGCATCGGCTTGTAATTTTTATACAACTGCATCATTTTACGGATCACCCGGAATCCGTCACTGTAGGTATTCAGCTTGGATTCGCTGCCCTGCGGACGGTCACGGTATTCCACTACCACATTTTCCACCTGCATATTGTAATTGACTGCATGGATCGTCATCTCTGTCTCAATCTCAAAACCCTTGGAAAATACCGGAAAAGTCTTCACGAATTCATAGCTGAATGCGCGGTACCCGGTCATGATATCTTTAATGTTGGCATGAAACAGGCTATTGATTCCCGCGCGCATCAGACTGTTACCAAAATTATGGAACGGCCGCTTGTTCTCCGTAAAATAGGTAGACGACAATCTGTCCCCGACTACCATATCGGCCTGATGATGCAATACCCTGTCCACCATTTCCAGCGCACAATCTAACGGATAGGTATCATCCCCGTCGATCATAAGATAACATTCCGCATCGATCTCACGGAACATACGGCGGATCACGTTTCCTTTGCCCTGCGCATATTCCGGACGCACCACTGCCCCTGCCGCCAGCGCAAGCTCCGCCGTCCGGTCAGTGGAATTATTATCATATACATAGATCACTGCCTCCGGCAGATACTTTTTTACATCCGTTACCACTTTGGTAATTGTCTTTTCCTCATTATAGCAAGGTATCAGTACTGCGATCTTGTCCATTTTCTCTTCCTCTTACAAACTGTGTATTCGACTGATTTTACTCTGATGCCTTCAGACACCGCTCCTGCCTATAGGATTCCGGTTTGGGGTTGTCTTTTTTTACGATCTCTGAGAGATTTCTCCGGCATCTGTGCATATATAAAAATATTGTACCACGCTTGTCCTGTTACAGCCACTATTTTTCTAAAAGAATTTCCGGTATAAGCATTTCCATGGTTCGCAGAACCCCAAAAACGTGTTATGATAGAAGCAGATTACCACTCAGTTGCTCTTCCCGGCACCGAGACAGGTATGCACCGCATTGGATACTTTAGGATATCGAGGGATTTTTCATGCAGACACTTTATAAACTATCATTAACTACCGTGAAACTACTGACATTTCTTCTGGCACTCCTGCTGTTCGCCGGCAGCTTTCTGACCACTTGCTATACGGACAACATGGAGACCCAGCAGGTTCTCCTCCGGATTGATTCGCCCTTGTGGAATCTGTTGGCGCTTGCAGGCTATGCACTCCTGTTTGGGGGCTGTCTGCACCTGTTCTCCGGGATTGGGCAGAAATTTCGCAAGGGATTTCTTATTTTTACACTGACGCTGATTCTGTTTTCAGGGGTTCTGCTGATTCTCTTTGGGCGTACCGTCCCTGCAGCGGATGCATTATCCGTGTATAATGCGGCAGCGGAATGGATTCTGGGAAACACTGCAATTATCCACCCGACCGCCTCCTATTTATCCTATTATCCACAGCAGATTGGTCTGATGGCTTTTCTGGAAGCGTTGCTGCGTATCTGGAATCTCACGGGATTGTCGGTTCCGGCCTGGCATTTCATCAAATTTGTGTATGTCTGTCTGCTTTGCATGGCAGTTTTTTTCCAGTATCTGTCACTAAAGTATCTGTGGCCGAAGCATTTTGAGCCAATCTCCTGCTGTTATCTTGTCATGGTATGCTGTAATCTGCCCATGATCATGTACAGCTCCTTTGTCTACGGTGAGGTTCCGTCCTTTGCAGCGCTGTCTGTGGGCATATTTCTGTTATTGAAACTACTGAATGCCTGTGAGTACTCACATTCTGTCCCGGAAAGAGACGTCTGTCCTGCAGAAAACAGGGTGCTTTCACCACAATGCAGAATTCTGACTGCGCTCGGCAGCATCCTGTTCCTTACTTTAAGTGTGATGCTGCGCAAGAACTCTCTGGTTTTGATGATTGCCGTTGTACTGGTATTATTGTTTGAAGCACTGCATTCTGACCGTAAGATGAAAACCCGTTTGGGGCTGTTGGCTATGGCAGTCTGCCTCACAGTTACCTCTGTGGGAATTCTGCCGTTTGTACAAAAATGCTACGAAAAAAAAGCCGGCAGTACCTTAAGTTCCGGTGTTACCGCTATGTCGTATTTTGCAATGGGCATGCAGGAATCTTCCCGCAGCTGTGGATGGTACAACGGTTTCAACATTGACACTTATGAGGCTGCCGGTATGGATTCCACGCTTGCAAATGAGATCAGCAGGCAGGCAATTTCTGCGCGTCTGGAATATTTCCGGGAACATCCCGGTTATGCTGCCAGCTTTTATCTCCACAAGCATCTGTCCCAATGGGCGGACGGTACCTATGCCAGCAGACAGGCCACCCTGGCTACCTATGGCGGACGAAGTAATTTTTTCCGGGCAGTATACGAAGGATCTCTCGGTCAGAGTTATATTGAATGGTGCAATGCCTGGCAGAATGTGCTGTATCTGGGCGTTTTGTTGTTCTGTTTCCATGGGTTTACCACTTGCAGGAAAAAGGTTGCAGCTTCTGACAAGGCTTCTTCGCCTGCTTCGCATCGCGCTTCCTACAGCAGCTGTGATACTGATCGCACCGGAATGCTCTATCCGTATGTAGGACTCATCGCTGTGTTCGGGGGCTTCCTGTTCCATACCCTATGGGAAGCCAACTCTCGCTACATCTTTCCCTACAGCCTGCTGCTCATGCCTTACTGTGCTGCCGGAATTTATGCAGGATTCCACATCGCGAGATGTCACTTGCATAAAAAAAGTTCCTAGCTTTTGAAAATGGCAAGTTAGTGAAATAAATATTTACAAAGGGACGGACTCCCGGAACGAACAGAATGCCTTCTGGAAGCTGTA
>CAKRRS010000016.1 GCA_934394665.1 uncultured Acetatifactor sp.
TGGCGAGATAGCTCAGTTGGCTAGAGCATGCGGTTCATACCCGCAGTGTCGAGGGTTCGAATCCCCCTCTCGCTATTGTAGGATAGAGGAAATCTTGTTTTACAGGATTTCCTCTTTTTGTTATAATAAATTTATCCAAAGAAAACCATAACACATAATGTAGAGGGGGGAATTATGAAAAAGAAAAAATTAATTGCGCTACTGCTTTTTAGTACCATGCTGTTTACTTCCTGTGGGCAGAAAAATACCTCGGAAAAAACAGAAAACACAGAATTTCGTGAGGAGGCAGTCGCAGAAAGTACAACAGAAGATACCTCTACACAGGTAGAGGTCGTGACGGAGCCGGAAGTCACAGGCCATATGGAGTATCTGCTGGAGGAGCAAAGCAACGTTTCCGTGTATTTAGACCGGGAACAAGAAAAAAATATCATTGTGGACGGAGAAAAAGAGATTCCGTTTCGAATCGGCAACTATGCCCCGGAGGTACTCGGTGCATATAAGCTGGATGTGAATGGGAATCAGAAGGATGAATATGTCGTCACTGTCTGCGAGGGAAGAGGTACCGGGGTGTACAGAATGGGACTGGCTGTCGTGGAAGAAGGAAATGAGCAGCCAATCGGTTATTTGTCCTCTGAGGAAATTGCAAAAAATATCAATAGGAAAATTTCCTATCGATACAATAGCGAATTTCAGACGCTTTATGTATATACCGTGGAAGGAAAAAATGAGGAGTATGCCGGCGATGTTTCCCTGAAAACAGCGGAAGAGAAGTATGGGAGCGGATTTGAGAGTGCCAGCTTTGGTGAAATTATTTATATAGAATGTAAGGAAGGGGAATTTTGGATCAGAGGTGATTTGGGCTTGTTTTTCAAGGATTTCCCGGCTCCTCAATTTGAGCCAACAGTTTCTCTCTCGGCACCGATCACTTTTTCGGAAGGATGCGAGTGCTCGATAGGGAAAATAGGTGTAAAGGTAAGAGATGATCTTTTGGAAAATCTCCCACAACCGGAAGCATGTAGTGAGGTGCTTTCACAGTTTTCGGCAGATCTTACCCATGATGGACAGGAGAACCTGATTCTTCTCACAGTCCCGGAAGGTGCTACATTACAAGAGGTAATGGATGGACGAATTGCAGCCGGACAGTTCTATGTTACCGTCAAGCAGAATTATCTGGCAGAAGCAGCCGAGGGTGATTTTTCAGACCTCTATTATATTATAAAAAAAGAGTTTTCTCCTACACATGTGGGAAATGGGCAGATGTTTGTTACGACAGTAGAGGGAAAAGACTATCTGATCCAGACAAATTTCTGGAGCGGAATGGATACACTTACTTACCAATATGAGGTCTTCTTTGAAGATCGTAATGCAAAATATGAAGTGGAATCAGCAAAATTAGAAATGAGCGAGAGCAGCTCCAAAGAGGATATTTCAGAATTTTTCAGCGGTTTAAATACATGGGTCAATGATTCGACCTATGTTGTGTATGTCGCAGATATCGATTATGAACCGAATCTGTTCTATTCTACGGAGGATCACAAGATATCCCCCGTAGAATACCTGGAGGGGAAAGAAAAACAATGGCTGGACGCACTGGAATCGCCTGATTATATTAAAGGATAGTTACAACTCTTTACAATGCTTTCTTGACTGAGATTGCTTTCATGGGGCACATTTCCTGACAGCAGAAGCAGGAGATGCATCCCTTCCTGCGGAATTTTGCCTTGCGGTTTTCAATCTTAATTACATGAGCCGGGCAGCTTTCCGCACATTTTCCGCACCCCACGCATTTCTCCGCATTGAGCTGGGGATAGGACTTTAACAGTCTGGATGCAACGAAGGTAAACGGTTTTCGTAAAAATCGTGGGACTCCGTTCGTGAAATCCAGTTTGATGGTATCCGGCTTCCGGAAGGGAGACAACCCTTCGGGAACCGGGTCGCCGACAAGCTCCAGGTCTTTCGGATGCGCTAATCCTTTTTCCGCGGCCTGTCGCAGCATGACGATTTCCATGGGATCCAGCCCCATGAGTCCGGCCGCAAAACAGTCCTGGGTGTAGAAATCTCTGGCAGCCAACAGCATGTGCAGCGGATGGGATGTGCCGCCGGTGGGACCGTTACCTTCCATGGCATCGATGGCATCAATGACGGTAAGCTGCGGAGCCACGGTCTGTGCCAGCTCTAAGAGCATGTTGGAGAAATCTTCGATCTCGGGCCAGCGATAGTGCATCTGCGGCTTTTCCAGACCGGGAATCGTACCGAAGAGATTCTTGATGCCGCCGGAATAACCGGTCATGGCGTGGGTTTTCAATTTACAGATATTGATAATGTAATCTGCTTCCACGATGGGCGTGATCAGGTGAAAACTGTGGTTCTTGAATCCGGAGGGACAGTTGACGGTCTGCGCGGAAAAATCCATATTCAGTTCGGCTTCCGGACTAAGCGCATCCATGCCACAGACATGGTAGACATGCTTCATGGCTTCGGCATTGTAGAGACCGCCGGAACTCTCGGCGATGGTGATATGCTGCATGCCCTGTTCCTTAAGCCACCGGATCACGGCCTTTACCACCAACGGATGCGTGGTAGCCGGAAAATCGGGGGACTTTGCCATGACCATGTTCGGCTTGATGACGATCTTCATCTCCGGACGCAGGTCTGCCGCAATGTTTAAAGCCTCCATGCTTTTACAGATGGCGGGATAGATCAGGTCTTCGTTATATTCGGGTACAATGTGTAATGTCTGTATCATAAAAATCTCCATGCCTTTCAGAAAGTTCAAGTTTTTATTCTATAGTAAAGGAAATTACTTGTTTTTTCAATCCTTCCATGCTATACTACGAAATGTTGTTGAGATTTGATGGAAGAAATCAGAAGCGCATCGCAATGATTTCTTTTTTTGTGCGAAAAAGGAGCATTCAGTGAGTTATTTTTTGGAAAATGAAGAAGCAGTAAAGGAACAGGAAATTTTGCAGGACGAGACAAGCGTGCAGCAGGAAAATGAGCAGGCGCAGGACGGCATCGCCTCCATCGAGCCGTTATTGGATAACCGCATTGTGCGCGCCATCCGTGAGATGGGATTCGAGAAGCTGTCTCCAATCCAGGAGCAGGCGATTCCTTATTTATTACAGGGCGAGGACATCATCGGACAGGCGCAGACCGGTACCGGCAAGACCGCAGCATTCGGTATCCCTGCTATTCAGCATATCAATCCGGACGTGAAAAAATTACAGACGATCATCCTGTGCCCGACCAGAGAACTGGCAATTCAGGCAGCGGAAGAACTGCGTAAAATCGCAAAATATATGCACGGGATCAAAGTGCTTCCCGTATACGGCGGACAGGACATCAGCCGCCAGATCGCGGGTCTGCGGGGTGTGCAGATCATCGTAGGCACTCCGGGACGTGTCATGGATCACATGCGCAGACATACGATCAAACTGGATCTGGTCAACATGGTGGTACTGGACGAAGCGGACGAAATGCTGAACATGGGCTTCCGTGAGGATATGGAGCTGATCCTGGGACAGATTCCGGGAGAGCACCAGACCGCGCTGTTTTCTGCAACCATGCCGAAACCGATTTTAGAGATCACCGACCGTTTTCAGAAGGATGCCAAACTGGTAAAAGTAGCGGCAAAGGAATTGACGATTCCACTGGTAGCGCAGAAATTTTATCGTGTAAAAAATCAGGACAAGGATGCAGCCTGCGTGAGACTGCTGGAATATTATCAGCCGAAGCTGACACTGATCTTCTGTAACACGAAGAAGAAGGTGGACGAGTTGGCAGATCTGCTGAAAAAGCAGGGATTTCAGGCAGAAGGACTGCACGGTGACCTGTCCCAGGCACAGCGTGATGTGGCAATGAACCGTTTCCGCAACGGCGGCGCCAGCATTCTGATCGCTACAGACGTGGCAGCCAGAGGGATTGACGTGGACGATGTGGAAGCGGTCATTAACTATGACATTCCGCAGGATATTGAGTATTATGTGCATCGTATCGGCAGAACCGGTCGTGCCGGCAGAAAGGGCAGATCTTTTACTTTTGCAAACAGCAGAGAGATCTACAAGATCCGTGAGATCGAGAGAGTCTGTCATACCACGATCACCGAGAAAAAGCTTCCCGGAGCGGCGAAGGTACTCAAGGCGAAAGCAGACAAGTATCTGAACAATGCATGGGAACTGCACGAGCATGAAGATATCGAGCTGATGAAGAGCTTCCTGCAGCGCAAGATGGAAGAGGAAGGCTGCGACGCACTGGATCTGGCGGCAGCCATGTTAAAGTATCAGGTCGGTGATAAGGGCGAAGAGATTGCTGCAGATGAGTATGCGCAGCGCCGCGGACGGTTCGGTGAGAGAGGGCGCTTTAGCAGAGGCGGTGATGAAGGCCGCGACTTCGGACGCAGAGGCGAAAGACGCCGGGATAACGGTAGAGACGGCGAACGCAGAAGATTCGGTCGTGGTGACGATGCCGGCCGCGAAGACAGCCGTGACGGGGAGAACAGCAGGTTCGGCCGCAGTGACAGACGCCGCAGAGACAACGGAAGCACAGGTTCCGCTGAGGACAGAAGACGCCGCAGAGACGAGAACCGCGAGGACGAAAGAAAACGGGGCGGCCGCGATAAAAAGACAGCAGACCGCAAGCTCACAGGTGACCGTGAAGAACGGGAACGTAAGAAGCGTAAAAAGAAGGAAGAACCCGGTATCGGCAACAGCTTCCCCAAGAGAAAGAGATAATGAGAATTCTTATATATTTGCCGCAAAAGCCGCAGTTGTGCTTTTGCGGCAAATCGTGTATAGTTAGGGAAGAATGCATAAGACAGGATATGCGCGGAGCAGAGCGTATCGTGTAAAATGGCAGAATGTGATGTAACAGTAAATCACAGAAAGGCTTTCAACTATGAAAACACGGAAAAAAACGATACCTTATATTATATTGGGAGCGACACTTTTGCTCCTGTTAGGATTAAATATCATCAGTCAGGATCACTGGCTGGATTCCGATATGGCGGCGGAGATGATCTTTTCCCGGATTCTTGCGGGAGAGCACAGGATCATTTCGACGACGAACTGGTATTATTCTACGGAGTTCCGTGTGCTGTATACCCAGCTGATCATGGGACCGCTGTTTCGTATCTGCAGTAACTGGCATGTGATCCGTACGATTGCAAATGTGGTGTTTTACGGACTTGTGCTGGCTTCTTACTATTATTTTATGAAACCGCTGAAAGTATCGAAGGAGCTTACGGTGCTGAGTTCCTGCCTGCTGCTCTTACCTTTTTCCGAGACGATGATGACACACATGCAGATGGGCAATACCTATATGTCCCATGTGATTCTGGTGTTCTGGTTCTTCGGAATGTATCTACGGCTGTGCAGTGACGATTATGGAAAAAAACGTAAGGTCAGCCTGTGGATCTTTTATGTACTGCTGGCGATTGTCTGTGGAATGTCCGGTGTACGCTATCTGTTAGTATTGCAATGCCCGTTAGTGCTGACAAGCTTCTTCTACGTGTTCGGCGCAGAGGAATTTCAGAATTTCCGCGGTGCGATGACGAAGGAGAACTTCGGAAAATTATGGCGTACCGACCGGGTGAAGTATTTCCTGTACAGCCTGGCTGGAGCTTTTTTCGCAGTCGTGGGATATGGCATTAATGTGGTATGGATCAGCCATAAATATGTCTTCCAGACCTATGGTGCGACGAATTTCATTGCGTTATATCATGGGGTATTGTTTGAACGAATTCAGAATGCACTCGGATGCCTGCTGATGCTGTTTGGCTATATTCCGGATAAGGGATTTTTATCCCTGCGCGGAATCGTGACCATGGCGGCGTTCATGATGCTCGCAATCTATGGATACGTGACGGTGAAACATGGGAAAATGCAGAACAGAAGCGGACTTCGCAGCCTGGTTACACTTTTTGTGAAGGTGAGTTTCCTGCTGAATCTGTTCGTATTTATCTTTACTACCAGCACGATGGTACCCAGGTATTACATTACGATCTTTATCTTTGTACTGCCGGTATTGTGCTTCTATCTGGAAGAGGAGAAATTGCCGTTTGACCGTTTTGCGGTGGTGGCATTACTTACGATTTGCTTGATTCTTGGCACGGGGAAGACGGTGATGTCGTTCCTTACGGTGGACAAGAACGAAACGAAGCGTCCTGTGGCGCAGTTCCTTGCGGAAAACGGGTATGATTTTGGTTTTGCTACTTATAATAATGCCAACATTATCACGGAACTTACGAACGGAGCAGTGGAGATCGGCAATATCGGAGATCCCGAGCATCTGGAGTATTTCAAGTGGTCTTCTCCCATGAAATATTATGAGGAAGGATATCATACCGGGGAGACATTCCTGTTGCTGACTGCGGAGGAATGTGCGGAATATGCGAAAGCACCGGCGCTGAAACGGGGCGAAAAGGTGTATGAGGACGGCTGTTATACGGTCTATGTATTCGACAGTACGGAAGCTTTGATGGATTGTGCGGTGGCACGGTAAAGGGAGTGACGCAAGAAAGCGTCTGTAGAATGGAGATTATTATGAGAATCGGAATGGGATATGATGTGCACCGTCTGGTGGAGGGCAGAGACCTCATCATCGGCGGCGTGAAAATACCTTATGAAAAGGGACTTTTGGGACATTCGGATGCGGACGTCCTGCTCCATGCAATCATGGATGCACTGTTAGGCGCGGCAGCACTGGGAGATATCGGAAAACATTTCCCGGATACAGATTCCACGTACAAGGGGATTTCTTCTATCAAATTACTGGAAAAAGTAGGCGAACTGTTGGAAGAAAATCACGTATTCATTGAGAATATTGATGCGACGATCATCGCGCAGGCGCCCAAGATGCGTCCCCATATTGATACCATGCGTGAAAATATCGCAAAAGCATTGCTGATCGATATCGGACAGGTCAATGTCAAGGCCACCACAGAGGAAGGACTGGGATTCACCGGAAGCGGAGAGGGAATTTCTTCTCAGGCAATTTGTCTCGTGACTACCCCGTTTGACCTCACCGCACAGGCTGTGCAGGGGGGGTGTGGCAGTTGCGGCGGATGCCCGAAGAGTCGCTAATTTAAAAAAAGTAAAATAGTTATGCTTATAATCAGAGAATAGACGACAGGACTGGATTTGGTGTAAAACCGGATTCAGTCTTTTTTTAGCGATATTTCCCTGAATAGCAATGCATTTATTGCAAAAATAAAGAACACATTATACTATAAAAGGGAAGGTAAAGGAGGGATAGTTATGGCATGTTACGGTCAATTATTACTATCATGTGGAGGCGGTGTCATTGACCATGCAAAGCAGGTCGAAAGACAAGACGGCGCAACCTTGGTAATCGGTCTGGGCGGTACTGGATCCGATGCTGTTATGAAATTGAAAAAAGAAGTGTTCAAACAGTTAAAACCGGATGATGAACAAACTGCAATTCCTACCTACGCGGCTATCAAATATCTCATCGTGGATTCCGATGATTCCAAGATTGATGCACAGACGGGAAGATTTACAGACATTGATAGAAATACAGAATATTTTGACTTATCTCATTGCAATATTAGGGAAATTTTCAGAACAGGTGAATTACTGAAAAAAAGACCGGAATTTTATTGGTTGAATTATGAGCATATGGCTATTAATCAGGCACGGGTGAGTTACGGGGGGATCCGGCAGATAGGGAGACTCCGGCTGGTAGATCAGGCGCTTGCATTGTATGAAAAAATCAAGAGTGAAATGCAGAGCGCGCTCAGCTTCTGCGACAATGGAAAATTGACAGTACATATCTGTACAGGACTTTGTGGAGGTACCGGAAGCGGAACTTTTTTGGATGTCTGTTATCTGGTCAGGCTGGCGTTACAGGAAATAGAAAAGGAAGACGCAACGGTCTGTGGTTATTTTTTTATGCCGGATGTGAATTTGTCTGTACCGGAAATGATGTGTAGCTCTTTGCTTTCCCAATATATCAAAGTAAATGGGTATGCTGCTCTTCAGGAACTGGATTATTGCATGAATTTTGCCAATAATAAGGATAGTTTCCGGATGAATTATGGTTTTACTAAGGTGGATTTCAAGACACAACCGGTCGATATGTGCTATCTGATTTCTGCCATGGACTCTGAGGGGAATAGAATAGATAATGGCTATTGTTATGCGATGAATCTTGTTACAAATCACATCATAAACTTTATGGCTAAGAATTTTGAAGATTTGTGTGAGACGGAGAAAAATAGTGGTAAGTCTTTAGCGGAATCTGTTTCTGAGTGGAATTGCCTTCGTGCAGGAATAGCTCTACAGCATGGAGCGAACGTAAATTATAACATATTCGGTGTAGCAATTGCAGAAATACCTTATACCGAGATAAATACCTATTTGGGGGCAAGATTATTTGAGTATATTCGCCTGATGTATAACGAAATTCCGACTGAAAAGGAAAGAGAGGAATTCTTGATCAAAAACCAGTTGCAGTATGAAGATCTGTGCAAATCCTTGACTTCCAACTGTCCGGGTGCGGTGAATTTCCCGGCAAGCTATGATGCGAAAATGTACAAAGCAAGAGGCAATGCAGTGTTCGTACAGTGCGCAGCAGATTTCCTGGCATCGAACAAGGGGGAGATGGAGAAGAAGCTTTGCACGATGACGGAAGAAATTACGGAATTCAATATTCCAAAGAAAAGCACCTCGCTGATCAGTAGAACCTATAAAGCACTGTGTGACTCCTTTGTGATAAATCTGGATTTCGGTCCGTTTTATGCCAAGAGAATGTTATTTGGCGGTAACAATCAGAATCTAATCCGTGCTGTGGACGGTTATATTGTAAAGAATAATGAAAATCTCGTACATGAGCTTTGCCAGAGTCAACTTAGAGATGACGAGTATGAACAGGCGAAGAAATGTATGGATTTGGCAGACATCCCGAGTGAGAAGAAGTGCATGGAAGAATACTTGAATGCACTGAACAACCTGTATGTACATCGTTATAGGATAGAACAGTTCAAGACCATGGGGAATCTCCTGGAGCAGTATAAAAGTCAGTTGATAACACTGGATCACAACTTTTTCGCAGTGTTGACCCAGATGCTGGATACTTTGAGAAATACCTTTGCAGAGAATGCGAGAGTGTTATCTGATGGTGCTAGAGAAGGTAATCCTAGTATCTGTAAGATTTTGTCGGTGAAAGACATAAAGGTGGATTTGGACAAAGTAGTTGAAAACCTGGACTTAAATCAGACACTATATTCGCTGATGATTGATCTGCTCGAAAAATATGAGAAATGGATCAATCAGGATGAAAATGAAATCACCAAGATGATCTCTGATTTTATTCTGGGACAGTTCCGGTCAGCGACCAAGAAGACGATGACAGATTATCTGAAAGAAAAATTCGGAGTGGATAATCCGACAATGCTGGAACAGAAAATCGAGGATGAGATTATCCGGAAAAAATTGTGGAGCAAATCAAAACCTTTGTTCTGGAAAAACTACTTTTACTACAATCAAATAGGAGAACAGAATGTTCTGACAGTACCATATGATGCTTCTGAAATCTGTCATGCGGCCAATGATTTTGCAGCAAAAGAGAGGACTACTATAAGAAAAATCTACACCGCTGATAGGATGTCTGTTATGAGAACCTGTATCGGACTACCTTTGTATGCTTATCAAGGACTACAGGAATTGGAGAGCGCATATGAGGCAGATAGCAAACCGGGGCGCCATTTGTACGAAAGAGGAGAAGTTGACTGGAATCAGTTACTGCCGTCGCCAATTCCGGCAAGCTTTCGGGGCAGCTATTAGGTCTATTGAATGAAAGTATTTGGTGCAAAATGCAAAACATTGAACTATAAAATGAAAAATGAGATACAAGGAAAGAAACTCGCCGGTGTTAAACGAGAAAGTAAGGGAGGAACTGAGAAAAAAGGGGAGACTGGAAAACTGATAAAGCAGATAGAAGACCGAAAAGATCCCAAACTACTTGGGATCTTTTTCGGTATCCGTATAGGAGATACCCTGGAACAGGGTATTATAATCCACATCTAAAATTGTCTTAAGAGCGGCAAGCTCTGTCACTCTGATATTATAGGTACCGCATTCTATCTGAGAATAAATACTTCTTGAAATATTGATTCCAAGAAGCTGCATTCTAGCTACGATTTGCTCCTGGGTAATCTTCTTCTCCTTTCGGAGAACACGAAGATTGTGACCGAGAGTAACATTTGATTTTATTTTTTGAGACATCCCGATTTCCTTAATCTATATATAAGCCAAATGGCTGGTCATTAGCAATACTGTAATATCATTCATTTTAAACTAGCAATTATTATAATTTGCAATATATAGCTTGCAATGCATAAAAAGTATGATAAATGATAAACAAAAATCGAAATATCAGAAAAAAATTAATTCTGCAATGTGAATATACAAAAAAAGGTAAAAAATCAAACAATTATAGAAGACTAATTGTCCTCCATGTTTTGCAATTTATACATTGCAAAACATGGAGGATTGTGTAATAATTAATGTTAAATTGATAGAGAAAATAGATACAAAACAGTTATGAGGAGTGGTAAAAAATGACGGTATATTTATGGATACTCAGTGGAATTGTATTGCTCATATTTCTTGTATGGTTTTTCTTTGGTCGGCAGGAACTTGCGAGAATTTCTAATCTGATCATAGATCTGGTACTTGTCGTGGCCATGTGTGTCGTATTTGGGTTAATCATCTATTTCCAATTACAAGATAAAAATACAGAGGGAGAACTTCATCCGGTAGTGGAAACGGTGGTACCAGAAACCATTGTGCCGGAACCTATCGTAATCGAACCGATTGTGGTGGAACCCAAACAGCAGGAGACAACGGTGGCAGAGACTCCGGAACCTGTACAGGAGACCGGGGAGGTCACAGTGTCAGGTAATGCTGCGCAGCCGGTGACGCAAACCCCGGATGCTACAGGTGCCCGGTAGAAAACGGAATCACATACAGAGTAAAGAGAGGAAAATGAAATGAAGAACTTAAGAAGATATGTTGGGGTCTGCCTGGCAGTACTCCTGATGCTTACGGGAGTGCTGGTAAACAGTACGATGGTACAGGCAGCGGAGACCGATGACCATCGAATGAATGTTGTATTTGTACTGGATCAGAGCGGCTCCATGGCGAAGACTGATGCGAATGCGCTGCGCTATGAGGCGGTGGATCTGTTCCTGGGGCTGGCTACAGAAACCGGCAATTATATGGGAGCAGTCGTATTTGATGATTCCATCGTTTTACAGAGAGATATCACGGAGATTAGCGGCAAGGAGAGCAAACAGGAGCTTTCTGACAGTATTAAAGCAGCGAAAAGCTTTGGAGATACCAATATCGGAATGGCGATAGAACTGGCGACACAGATGCTGCAGAACTCAGGCAATCCCAATTTGCGTTCCGCAATCGTCCTGCTGTCAGATGGCAATACCGATCTTCCCAAAGATACGACCGGTCAGGCACTGGCAGCTTCGGAGCAGAGCAAGAAAAATGCCATTGATGCGGCAAGAGCACAGGAAATCAAGATTCATTCGGTATGCCTGAATGCCAATGGCGCTGCAAAGAAACAGGAATTGCAGGATATATCTGATGCGACCGGCGGTGTATGCGTAGAAGTAAAAAGCGCAGAAGACCTGAAAGAAGTATTTAATCAATTTTATAACATTATCTATTCCACAGAGACGATTAACATTGCGGATACCGTGATTCCGGAGAATGGAGAGCTGGAAGTACCGTTTGCGATTCCTGCGATGGGTGTGGAAGAAGCGAATATTATCATTAATACGCTGAATCCGGATACCACATATAATCTGCTGAATCCGGATGGGTACGGATATATCCAGTCGGAGATGGATGCAATGTCCATCAAGGCAAAGACATTTACGGTCATTAAAATTGAGAAACCGAAGTCCGGGGAGTGGATTCTGAAAGTAAGAGGAATCACGGGAGATCAGGTGAAAGTGGATATGGTTTACAATGCCAGCATCTCCATTGATCTGACAAGCGGTACGGGCGATTTCACATGGAACGCAGGGGAGAGTGCTGAGGTAACTGCAGTGTTTTCCAATATGGGAAATATAGTTACCGACGCCAGCATCTATCAGCAATATCCGATTACGATAAAGGCTGTCGATGCATCGGGCGCCACAGCGGTAGAAGAAGTAATGGAAGTGAAGGATGCTTCTGCGGAAGCAACCGCGGCATTACAGCTTACCAATGATGGAGAATATACCCTCACATCAACTGCTAAAATCGATGACATGACAATCAGTTCCGTCCCGGTGACGGTAAAGATAGCTGCCGGCACACAGGCAGCCCCTGTGAAAACGGCAGCACCTGCATCTACCACGGAGAAAAAAGGATTAGGCCTGTTGCCAATCCTGTTGATCGTAGTATTGCTGATTCTGCTCATCATAGCGGTGATCATTCTGCTGAGCAAAAAGCGTGGATCCGGTATTATTCGTGGCAGGATTCAGTTCTTAGGATACAATGACGGCTATCTGGGAAGTCCGCAGACCTTTGACGGCGCAAAGGGCAAGATGATTCTGAGCAGATATCTGGAATACAGTGAGGACGTAGGAGTGGAACTCGGCAGCACTTATCTGAAGGCAGGAGAACGTGACAGCTATATTTATCTGATCTCCCCCAAGGGATATTATACCGATGCCAACCCGGATGCAAAGAATAAGAAAATACGACTGGATGCTGAGATGGAAGTGCAGGTCAGCAGCGATATTGACTTCGACAAATATTTAAAGATTACTTATATTCCGGATGATATGGGATATTAGAATATACATTAAAGGAGAAGACAAATGGCAACTTATGGACAATTATTAATCGATGCAGGCGGTGGCGTCATCGACCATGGAAAACAGTCTGCAAGACAAGATGGCGCAACACTGGTAATCGGTCTGGGCGGCACCGGCTCCGATGCCGTTATGAAGTTGAAAAAAGAAGTGTTCAAACAGTTGAAACCGGACGATGAGAAAGCGGTGATCCCCATCTATGAGGCTATCAAATATCTGATCGTGGATTCCGATGCTTCCAAGATCAATGCACAGCAGGGACGGCTTACAGATATTGATAGAAATACAGAATTTTTCGAAATATCCAATTCCAATATCAAGGATACCTTTGGAGCTACGGAAATTCTAAAAAACCGACCGGAATTGAGTTGGTTGGATTATGAACATATTTCTATTGAACAGGCATCCGCAGGTGCCGGCGGTATCCGGCAGGTAGGTCGATTCTTGTTGGTAGATCAGGCACAGGCGCTGTACGGTAAAATCAAAAGTGAAATGCAGAGCGCACTTCTCGCGTGCAACAATGGCAAGTTGACGGTACATATCTGCGCAGGTATCTCCGGAGGTACCGGAAGCGGTACTTTTCTGGATGTGTGTTATTTGGTAAGGCAGGCACTGCAGGAAATCGGTAAGACGGCAGCAAATGTCTGCGGTTACTTTTTCCTGCCGGATGTGAATCTGTCGGTACCGGATATAATGAAGAAGGCTTTAACTTCTGATTATATCAAGGTAAATGGGTATGCTGCATTACAAGAACTAGATTATTGCATGAACTTTGCTAATAATAAAGACAGTTTCCGTATGAATTATGGTTTTACTGAAGTGGATTTCGCTGAGCAGCCGGTAGATCTTTGCTATCTGATTTCTACCACGGATGCATCCGGAAACTGTGTGAAGAATGGCTATAATTATGCGATGGGCGTTGTTACAGACCATATCATCAGTTTCCTGGCAAAAGTAGAGTCACAAGCCGGTGTGAGGGCAGAAGATGATGGCGGTCAGACATTGGAAGGACATATTTCTAATTTGTGTAAAATTCGTTCAGGAATTGCTCTCCAGAATGGCGCCAATGTGGATTACAACATTCTCGGTGCATCCATTGCAGAAATGCCATTGTCAGAAATTGCAACCTATCTGGGCGCGAAGCTTTTTGAAAATTTCCAACCAATGTATGACAAAGTTCCGACGGAAAAGGAAAGAAATGAATTCCTGGTAAAAAATCAGTTACAGTATGAAGACCTGCGCAAATCCCTGACAGCCAACTGTCCGGGCGCGGTGAATTTCCCGACAAGCTATGATGCGAAAATGTACAAAGCAAGAGGAAATGCAGCATTTGTACAGCGTGCGTCAGATTTCCTGGCATCCAACATGGGTGAGATGGAGAAGAATCTTCGCACAATGGCGGAAGAAATTACGGAATTCAACATTCCGAAGGAAAGTACTTCTCTGATCAACAGAACTTACAAAGCATTGTGTGATTCCTTTGTAACAAGCCTGGATTTCGGACCATTTTATGCCAAGAGAATGTTATTTGGCGGTAACAATCAGAATTTGATCCATGCGGTGGATGGTTATATTGCGAAGAATAATGAAAATCTGGCACATGAGCTTCGTCAGGGACAGCTGAGAGATGATGAGTATGAACAGGCGAAGATCCGCATGGATTCTGCAGGTATCCTGAATGAGAAGAAGCGTATGGAAGAATACCTGAATGCGCTGAACAATCTGTATGTACATCATTATAAGGTAGAACAGTTCAAGACCATGGGGGAACTTCTGGAGCAATATAAAAAGCTGTTGATAAAACTGGATCACAATTTCTTCACAGTGCTGACCCAGATGCTGGAGACTTTGAGAGAGACCTTTGCTGAGAATGCAAAAGTACTGTCTGAAGGAATCAAAGAAGAGAATACTTATACCTGGAAGATCCTGTCGGTGAAAGACGTTAAAGAGGGACTGGACGAAGTTGTTAAGAATCTGGATTTGAATCAGACGATGTATACGCTGATGACGGATCTGTTTGATAACTGTAAGAAATGGATCAATCAGGATGAAAATGAAATCAGCAAACTGATCTCTGATTTTATTCTAAACCAGTTCAATAAGGCTACGAAGAAGACGATGACAGCTTATCTAAAGGAAAAATTTGGTGTGGATAATGCAACGTTGTTGGCACAGAAGATTGAGGATGAAATTATTCAGAAGGAGCTGTGGAGTAAATCAACGCCATTGTTTTGGAAAACCGCTAGGTATAAAAATGAGGCAGGGGAAAAGGACACCTTGACAGTGCCGTATGACTCAGCTGAAATCTGCGATGCAGCAAATAACTTTGCGGCAAAAAAAATGATTACTTTGAGAAGGTCTGGAATTGTTGACAAGATGTCTGTCATGAGATTCTATAGTGGATTTCCGATGTATGCATATCATGGAATTCAGGAACTGGAAAGGGCATATGAAGCAGATCCGCAACCGGGACGGCATTTGTATGAAAGAGGAGAATGTAACTGGAACCTGCTCCTTCCGTCACCAATCCCGGCAAGCTTTAAGACAGGTACACCTATGGAACGAATTGAGAAAAAGAACGCGGAATTGATAGCAGAGTTTGAGAGAGCCAAAGAACTGAACATTGTTGTAAAGGATTCAGTCGGCAACTGGGAGATCCTGACGACAGAGGATCAGGATATAGAGACAGTGATCAAAGAGGTAACCGGTAGTAAAGATGTTGCTACAATGACTGCTGCAGAACTTCTGACAGCCATAGAAGCTCTGAAGAAGAATGAAGAAGCGTTGCAGGCACAGACTAAGCCAGTGCGAATTCAACATCAGAAGGCTACAAAGGGATGTGAAGATCTGGTAATGATGGATTTTTATCTCATGGCGCCGGTATTGAACAAAAAGGTTCATAAGGAACTGGAGAAGAGAGAATTCCTGCATCAGAAGGTAGCTGAATGGGAGAAATTACTGGAAGAGAAAAAAATCGGCGGTGCTCAGAAAATGAACTTCTTTAATGCCATTTTTACCGGTGTGATTGTATATGGCAAGAAAATCACATTCACTTATGATGAATTTGGCATGGAGAAGGTCGTGGAACTGCAGAACAACACGATGCCTTACGGGCAGGCAGGCGCTTATCAGGCATATCTTACTTACGGAACACTGGATGCTGGCGTAAAACAGAAAATTGCGGCGCTTACCATGGCAAGAATGGATGAAGAGGATTCAGCGGAAGTACGTGCGGCAGTAGACGGACTGAATGCGAAGATGTCCCAGAGGATTGCGGGTTATCTGAGCTCCTATGAAGGAGATCTGAAACAAAAAGAAATGGAGAGCTTCTACCAGGAATTCATGAAAGCCTTCCAGAACTTCAAGGTCACAAATGATTATTTATAAGAAGTAACACTGACAAGGGTGTCCCGTTAGGGACGCCCTTATCAGGAATAAGGAAAAAGTATGAAAAAAGCAGAAGAACAACAGCATAGATTTCGAAACGGAAAAGAACTTCTGGAGAATTGTGTCAGAGCATTAAATGAAAACCAGCGGGGAGAAGCAGGGGGCAATGTAGCGCTCTATCCGGTGGTTGTCATCATGTTGGGAGAGAAATGTGCTAAACGGGTAAAGTACATAAAAGGTACGTTGGATGATAACTGGAATAATGCACGCTTTTTGAAATATTTAAAAGTGGTAAAACGAGGAGACACCTGGCTTGCTTCCCAGATTGAAAGCTCTGAGGATTACGAGCAGTGCGAATGGGGACAGGAAACGACAGAATTTCAGGAGACCATGAATAAAGCAGTGGTAGAAATGCTGGAAGCAGATGAGAAGATTTTCCTGGAACGAAATTATGTGAAGATGGAGTATGTCCTGGATGCGACAGAAGAAGACAGCAAGGAATATTACGATCTGTTCCAAAGTACCAGAAACGGGCTGTATACAGGAGAATTGAAGACACTGTATCTGATGCTGGATCAGCGCCCGGAAGACGACAATGCCTACAAATCGGACGAACTTCTGCAATACATCAAACAAAACAGAACCGACAGTACAGAAACGATTTATTTGTTAAGTAATTTATTAAAAGGAAATATGATGCTTGGGGAGAAACGGTTATATGAGAATTACCGCCTGATCGCAGATATCATTCTGCTGGGTGGAAACAGGGGCAGTACAGCTTCTTTCAAGACAAATCTTTATAACGGAATCAAAACAGTGTCCTATGCGTTGGTAACAAAGCCTACGGATGAAATTGCGGAAGTGGCACTGCAGGTATTATTACAGCAGATCTATGAAGAGGATAAAAAGGCTTTTTCCGGCAACCTGACAGAGAAGGTGATGCGAGAGAAGCTGGGTATAGACAACAATAACAGAATGGAAATCGGAGAAGAGGTATTTCGTGGAGAAATAGAGAATCAGTTTCCGGACAAAGACACCTTTTGCTATCTGCCGTTTCGGTCGGAGAAAGAGGGAAAACAAGCACTCGGAGATGACGGAATCACCGAAAGAGAGTTGGATGCGATTACTTATGGAGCCTATGCTTCTTTTGTGCGAAAGTATTTTGCAGAGCCTGTGGAAAAACTGTTTGCACAGGAAGATAAGCTGGAAGCATATCGTATGCGGATCAAAACACAAATCGGAGAAAACTTCGGATATTTTGAGTTGTTGGATCTGGACAGACAGCGAGATGTACTGCAACGAATCCTGAAGGAAGCATACATGACCTCAGGAACCGGAAAATATACTGACTTTCAAGGAATCCTGTTTCATCGTGCCGGCGTGGAAAGCAGAAAGAATTTTTATGCAAAAATGAAACAGCTTTATTGGGAAGAAATGGAGAAGCAGCTGGATGCCGTAAAACGCATGGAGGAATATTATCAGGAGAGCATCAAGGAAGTCCAGAGGGAAATGATCGTTACAGGAGATGAATCAGAATCTGTGAAGAAAGTATATACGGATCTGGTGAAAGAATATGTAAGTTCCCATCGGCGGATCAATGAGCGCAAGACCGCTTTTCCGGAGATTTTCAGAGCAGAAAATACCAAAGAAGAATTGCTGACCGCTTTCTGGCAGGTATATCTGGATATGATTCATGCTAAGGAATATACGCTGGACTTCGAGCAGGAAGTAGATTTCCGTATGGACAACATGAATGAAATCGGCAGAAATCAACTGGTTACACAGGAATTGAAGAAAAAGCTGGGGGACAGTATCCGATTGAAGAATATCATTGATCTGGCAATGGTTAAGGTCGGTTGTTATTACCTGATCAGTGAAAATGCAGATTATGCTGTAAAGCTGAAACAGTCGGAGAGTAACGGCAAGGATTATACCCTGTTCGGACTCAATCGTACGGATTGTATTGAACAGATGGAGATCTACAATATCTCCAATCCTGAATTGATACAGCTGGTAAGGAGTGAAGAGGATGCAGATACGGGACTTTGAACGGGAATACCAGATCAGAGAATTTCAGGTCAAAAGTCAAAGATTACAGACGGAATTATCCTGGAAATTTAAGACAGCCAGTCACTTTCTGGTATTCATTTATGACAGCAGATATGAATTTGAGATAGAAGAAGCTGTTGAAATGCTGGAGGAAGAGGGAATTACCGATAAGGAGATCGCAACCGGAAAACCTAAAACCAATTTATACCCCAGAGAAAACGGGAAATTTCAGCTGTACTGTGTTCGTGAGAAAGAATTTGTTCAGGACAAAAAGACTATGGTGATACCGGGGCAGAAGCTGAAAAAGGGGATCCCTTATGAAATCAGTATTTATTGCTGCGAATACGATGCCGAGATCGAAGAACTGAGTCTGTATCTGCCGGAGAAGTCGGAAGACAACAGGCAATATATCCCGGTGATCATTCAGCCGGAGATATCTTATGAAAAGAAATTGTTTTCCAGGACAGCAACCTGTATTTTGAAACTTCCCAAACTGGAAGAGTATCGTGACGGTGCCATCATGTATCACGTGGAAGGTGCGAAAGCCGATATTCCGTTATCTGCGGCGTGCCTTGGAAGGGAATTGTATATCCAGGTACCTGCAAAAGACAGCGTAACGGTGCGAATCCGGGAGGAATACAAGAAATACTATAAGAAAGCGTAAGTGAGGATAAAGAGCAATGGAACAGAAATTTATAAACAACCTGTGTAAGTGTCCGTATTGCTTTAAGGTGTTTTCGACAGAAGCAGTACAGTTTAAAGCCATGACGATGTATACCGAGCAGGATCTGGATGATTTCAGCGACAGTGAAAAAGAAGCCAAGAAGCTGTATATGGAAAGAGAAGATACACAGTACAGGAAGTTCTGGAACCAGTATCCCGGTTCGGATCCCAATTTTGAATATGAAAGTTTTCCGACACTTCTGGGATTGCCTGTGGAGACAGAAGATGGCCGGCAGTATCCGGTTGCACAGGTTCGTATGCACGATCCGGAAGGATTCTTATATCAGGTGAGAGATGAAGAAGGTCGGGATACCAAAATCAGAATCTGTCCGCACTGTCATAATCCCCTGCCCTTTGAATATGGAAAATATCCTGTCAAATATGTGGCTGTGGTGGGGATCACCAGTTCCGGTAAAACGGTCTATCTGGCACAGATCATGGCGAAGATCAAAGAGATCTTGGCAAGAGCGAACCTTACGGTAATCGGGACACATACAGAAGTAGATGATTTTGTACAGAACCACAGAATTAGAAAAGGTGCTCCATTACCTTCCGGTAATACAAAAGATTTACTGACGCTGCCATTGCCGTTAAATGTAATCAATAACAGGACAAAGCAAAAATACACCTTGATCTTCTATGATATCGCGGGTGAGAACTGTGTCAATCCCGAGGCTATGAATAAATACGGAATGTTTATAGAAAACGCCGACGGCATTGTGATGATCATTGATCCCAAGCAGTTCAGTGAATTATTTAACCTCACTGAGGAATCGGAGAACTATGACGATGACGATACTGCCAGCCCCGAAAAAGTAGCGGAAGCAATGTATAATGCATTCGGTGCAACCAGTGCTGTGGGAGGACAGTGTAACGTACCGCTAGCGGCTGTACTATCCAAAAGTGATATTTTGAAAGACTATCTGGATGGTCCCATGAACATGTTCCAGGAGATCCGATATGAAGATTATGCAACCTGTGGTTTTCATTATGAAGAATTTTGCAATATCGATACGGAAATAGAAATGTTGTTCAAGAAGACAAAATCCATGCAGGGAATTCTTCTGGACAATCAGTTGAAACAATGTTTCCCCAATCATGGTTATTTCGCATTTTCTGCATTGAATGTGAAGGCAGAAAAGAAAACCGGACCGGATGGCCTGGAATATTCCTATATTGATGAAGACCCGGAGGCACTGCGGGTAGAGGAACCGCTTTTCTGGTTATTGTATCAGATGAAAATGATCGATAAAGCGGAAAAAAAGGGAAAGAAGCAGAACACATCAGGTTTCTTTCCGTTCTTTAGAAAATAAGGAGGGTGCGCAATGAATTTATATCAGGCAGGCTATTTTCGAAAAGGAAGACAGGGAAGCAATGCGGGATGGGGAATTGTAGCTCCTTCCAAGGGAATGTCCCAGATCGCCAAAGATGGTTTTAAGGGGATTGCAGCGAAGCTGGTAGAATTGAAAGGTTCTGCCGGAATGCCGGTAGTAAATACCGGAATATTTCTGCATGATCGTTTTGTATATCTGATGAGTGTCAACTATGCAGCACAGGGAGAGGATGCCAGAGGTGTCACCTATGTGCATGGTTATTGCTTCAGTATTGCAGATTATTATGAACTGTGTGCGGATCCTGCCAGAATCTGTGCAATTACAGAAGACAGTTTTCCGATGGAACATGATGAGGCAATCACTGCCTATCCTGTCGTAAATGATTTGCGCTATCAGACACTATCTTTCGCAGAATTACTGGAAAAATATCATTTAACGGATGAACAATACCGGATGTTGCTGCTGGGGGCAATTAATGCTGTTGAGAATTACAGCAATCCCCTGTGCATCAGCTTGTCACTGCCCAGAGAACAATATAAAGAGGCATATCAGGAATTACTCTATCTGATTATGAAGGGATTGCCATTACATCTGCGCATCAAAGTATCCGCTTTCTCTTATGCACATGCCGGAGCGGCAATCTATGTGTCCGATCATGCAGAAGGAAATAATTACATAGATCTGGACACCAAAGAAACAGTAGTGGATACTTCCAGAATGTCACAGCTTGGCTTTACCAGAATCTATAATACGCTACCTGCAAAAGCTGAAGCACAGCGAGATGCAATGCTTCAGGCAGTGGCTGATTTTATCAATGCGGCGTTTGAAAATCCTTTAAAAGATGCAGGTTGTGCATTGGTGGAGGCAGGATTCCAGGAAAAGATAAAAAAAAATGAAGAAGGAATTTCTGCGGACAAAGCAGAGGAACTGTTAAAAAGCTTTCTTGGGTATAAGCTGACAAACGCGCAGGAGACCTTTGACTATCTCATAGATCTGCTGATAGCAATCAATCATGCTAACAGACGCCTTACGGATCCTAAAATCAGAAAGAAATTGGAAGCGTATTATAACAAAGAACAGTATACCTCGTTAGAAAGAGAGATGGATATTCTTTTAGCTCATGAAATCATGGACACCGGTGCCGAAGGCTATAAGACGCTGAATGAACTTGAAAAAACGGGAAAACGATATCTGGTGATCTGTGAGGAAATACGACGGCAAAATGAGGGGTACTACAGAGCGTATTATCTGAACAGTTATTTGAAATATACGTTACGCAGTTTACAGAGCATCTGGAAATATCTCGAACAAAATCAGGTCACTGACATAGAAGAACAAAAGGTTTTGCTGCGGATCCTGGATCATGTTGTGGAAAAAGAAATGCAGATGCAGGAAGACTATGAAGGACTCAAAGCAACCAAAGCTTTTGTGCAAAGGATATTGTCTGACTTCCCAGCAGAACTGGATGAGGCGCTGAAAGCAATCGAAGGACATACCGATTTCCTGCTGTGGCAGAATTTCAGGATTGGAGAATTTGATCTGGAATTAGTGGATGATTACAAGGAAATGAAGGTAGTGAAGGTAGCTTCCGACGGCTGGCTGGACGAAAGCTGCAAGACTGCCGGTAATGTAATGAAGCTGATAGAATTATTTGAAGAGACAGATCAGGATGCAACAAGAGATCTGCTGGTACAGATTCTGTTTGGCAATACCGTGCTGACTACAGCGGAAGAAAAGCAGAATGTACAGGAAATTTTCCGCAGTGAACGTTTGGATGATATCCGGTATAACAAACACAGTGGAATCGATTGTCTGTTAGCCATGAATTATGACTTTGGAAAGAACCGCTTTAAAATGCTGGAGTGGGGAAAATATGTGAAACGTAAGGCACCTCATTATCTGGAAGCAGATGCTATCAGACAAATGAAGGGATGGTCGGTGTTCCTGGCAGACGAAAACTGGTGTGAGATCATCTTACAAGATATTCAGGACGATCTGGCAGGACTTAAGAAGAATAAATCACAGGCAGTGAACAGAGATGTAATCAAAGGTCTGAAAAATTATAGTGACTTCCTGAGTGGAAAGAAGATCAGAAGCGACGATGAATGGCAGGAACACAGTAGCTTTTGTGACGCTTTACATCGTATCACAGTCGGAGCCATGGTGATTTATGTATTGGAATTCTTATTGAGAATGCAAGGAAAGAATTTTGATCTCTGGGGAGAATATATCTGGATGGCAGGTGCAGCGATTCTGATTTTGCTGACGGCGATCCTGACTGTTTTCAAAATATCCAGAGAAGACGGTTTTGAGAATATGCTAGATCTCTATGGCATCAACTCGATTCCCAAGCTGCTTTTATACGTGATGATATCTGTAATTCTGTGGGCAGGTATTGCACTCGTGATGTTCTTAGATCGCGGAAAGCTGTATCTGCTCGGCGGAGCTTTCTATATTGTGATGGCTCTGATCAGTGCGATCATAAACTTCGTGTGTGCAAAAGAATAAAGGATGAGAGGTATGGAAAATGTCAAGGGGAAGATATTCGATAAAGATGCTGCTTGCCACCATTATTGCAGGAGCAATTTATTCCGTTATAGCTGAGATTTTTTATCAGATGGCAGAGGATACTGTGCCGGGGCTTGTATTAATACCGGTTTATTTTACCGGATTATTTCTGGTTCTTGGCGGTACCGTATTGGCAACGGGAAAAATGATCTACAGCAGGTCAGCCGGAAGTATTAACAAAAAACAGTGGTTGATCACTTTCCTTCTGATTGTAGTGCTGTCCGTTTTCTTTGAATTCCTGTATGAGATCATTAACGACCGGAAAAAGACAGAGGAAATCACGGCTTATTTATTCGTACTCGATGACAGTGGATCCATGGAACAGAACGATCCGGACAGAATACGTTATCAGGTGATCGATCCCCTGTTAGCGGACAAGCCGGATGATTTTCAATATGGTATTTACAGTTTTAATAAT
Source organism: uncultured Acetatifactor sp. (assembly GCA_934394665.1). Taxonomy (GTDB): domain Bacteria; phylum Bacillota; class Clostridia; order Lachnospirales; family Lachnospiraceae; genus Acetatifactor. Next base: position 23,315 of record CAKRRS010000016.1, read on the forward strand.
GAGATCAAGGTGCTTCGGGAAATGGCACCGAAGAGCCAAAAGGCGGATTATGACTATCCGGAGGCCGAAGGCGGTACCAGAATCAGAGGTGCCCTTTCTGAAATAGTATCGGATTTAGATGCCGGAACACTTTTGCTGGATGAACACAGCAGGATTATTTTGCTGAGCGACGGTTATGCAACAGATATTTCATTTTTTAGCAAAAACCGTGTATTGAAGGCACTAAAGGGGCTGGTGAAAAAAGGAATTTCCGTCAGTACTGTAGGACTTTCCAATGCAGATGATACTTTGATGACCATGATTGCAGACAAAACGGGTGGTGTCTATGTGAAGGCAGATGATGTTTCTGCACTGGAAGAGGCCATGAATCAGGCAGCAGTATCCCAAAACACCACCAGAAATCTGTTGGGATATCGTTCCGCATTTTTCCTGAATGGGTTATTGGGAGCGATGAGAATTGCATTTATCGCTGTATTGGGAATTGTGATTGCAGTGGAAAAAACGATTTTATCAGAGCGCTTTCTGGATACCAGTGCAGTTATGCAAAGCTCGGCAATCGGCAGTATTCTGGCGGGCATCTGTATCGAACTGGGAATGAATATGCTGGGGGTACACCCGACGATTATGCGTATATTGACGTGTATTCTGATTGCGTTTACGTTGTTGAAAAATGATCTGCGTAACATGTATGGGGAAGATTACGGAGTGAAATATGCCGGCAGATAAAACACGGTAAAAGTAAAAATGGGAGAAAACCAAAATGAATCTAAATGGCAGTTCGGGAGAAAGATACAGCATTAATAAGAAAAGGCGTTATACGGGATCTACTTATACGGATTATCAGATCGTAGGATCCGGTGGCTATGTTGCCAGAATATTTAACAGAAGTCAGAGGAAACCCGGGGTAGAACAGGAACTTCTGGATGCTGCGCGAAGTGGGGCTTACTACGGAGAAGAGCGACCGTTAAACGTATTGTATTCTCATAATAATTTTGTAGGATTTCTGTATGAAGGAGAAGTGGCAGCAGGCTTTGGAAGACCGGAAACTGCCGGAGATGAAAGAGAAACAGATTCCGGATATTACAACACGGCAAGCCGCAGCGATCAGAACGTGTTTTTATACGCAGTACAGATTGCTGCAATGATCATTGCAATAGCAATCGGTTATTTTGCCGTGTATCCGATGTATTTGAGCAATGTGAACAAAAACTGGAACGAATTATCCTCTTTGGTGCAGACAATGGCAGGCTGGAATGTCAACGGAATTCCGGCGATTATTGTGGGAATCGTCTTCCAGGTATTTGCGCTACGCAAGTTAAAGGATGGTGTAGATTCCTGCTTTATCTTAGGGGGAATCGGTTTGCTTGCAAATATAGCCGGAATCATCGCTTTTACATTATTATTTAGCCTGATTTTATATATCGTGCAGGGTGCGATTACTTTTATTATGCGCTATCTGGTAATCATTATATTAATTGTGGTTGGAATTTTGTGGTTGAAAAAGAAATTATTTGGAGATCGTTAAAGTTTCGGAGGAAGACAGATGAGCAGCGAGTGCAGAACCGAACTGGTTGAAGAAATTAGTAAACTGGCGGAGAAAGAGAAAAAAACAGTAAGTGAAATTGCTTCGTTCTCTCAGTGCATCCGGGAGATGGATGAGATACATGATAAGTTTGAGCAGATCTATGGCGGAAAATACGGAAGAAACCGCAGAGAAATGAGCAGACGACTGGAAACAGTGGAGCTGGATCGTATTATGCGGCTGGTGCGTGCGGAAAATTCGCAGCCGCAAAAGCCGGGACTGTTCGGCATCGGTGGCATGAAAAAGGAAGAATATGATGTTTTTACAGATAAGCTGAATCTGATCCGCTCCAATTTAAATCGCATGGCAGGCGAGTGGGAGACATATCTGCAGGAACAACAGGAAGCGGTAAGACAGAAGTTCGCGGAATATGAAGAAGAGACAGGAAAGGTGCAGGACACAGATTCCACAACCAAGGAGAATGCTGCAACCATTTTTCCGGAGGCAGTATTGGGTAACAAAGTTACGATTGGAAGCATCTGCGTGCAGCTACCCGATTGCGAGAGTGTAAAGGTATTGGTGGAAAAAGGAGTGAAAAGTATTCATGGGAATACGCTGGAGCTGTTGCTTACAGAAACGTTAGATCAGCCCAGACCTTACTGCATTTTGTATGAAGACATGCGCCAGAAGGAGCGGTTGAATGCTTTCTTGCGTAACCTGATCCGACAGATCATGTGCCAATTGCCGCTGTATCGCTACGAGATTCATTATCTGGATGGAATGAATAATTGCAGTGGATTGCGTGAAATGCTGGAACTTCAGAATATACAGGAAGCATATGCGGATGCGATTGTTCCGCAGCTTGCAACAAATGGTTTTCGCATGCTGCACATAGGAAGAGATTCGGATGCAATCCATAGAGAATTGCTCGATCTGGAAAAATATATGGGATCGGTAACAGATCTTTTACAGGGGAAGTCCGGTTTTGAGCAATATAACAGGGAAAATGAGCAGAAGATTCCTTATAAGATCGTGATATTGGACAGTATTGACAAGACGGCAGAACAGGGACTGGTCAGAAAGCTGTTGCTGAACGGTTCACGCTGCGGTATTTTTGTGATTTTAATGCAAAATCAATCGGAGATACAGACACGTTTTGAGGGAGATACCGAGAAGGCACGTATGGCTGAACTCTCCACTTTGGTAGAGTACGGGAAGAACACAGCCCAAATATCACTGGAAGAGAGCCGGAAGCAATATACGATAAAGCTGAAGGAAGAAGACCTTGATTATCATGAGTATATTTTGAAAGTGATAGAAAACGGACAGAGCAAACGGAAGGCGGACAATAGTTTCGCAGCCTGCCTCCCGGAAAATTATGCCTATGGACAGTATACCTCCACAGTAGAATCGGAAAACGGTAATCTGGAAGGAAAAATTGTCATTCCCTTCGCGGTAGACAGGAGAGGACGGATGGTAAGCATAGAGCTTGGCAGTCCTAACTATGCGCATGGACTGATTTCCGGTGCTACCGGTTCCGGAAAATCTACGATGCTTCATATGATCATTAACTCAGTCGTAATGAACTATCATCCGGAAGATGTGGAGATCTGGCTGGCTGATTATAAAAAAGTGGAGTTTTCCGTATACATAAACGACAGACCGCCTCATGTGAAATTCATTGGTATTGAGAGAAATGAGGAATTTACTTTCAGCCTGTTAGATTTGATTACAGAGGAATATGAGAGACGACTGGATCTGTTTCATCAGGAAAATGTCAGAAATATTGATTTGTATAAGAAAAAGCATGGAATGCACAGTATGCCAAGAATTTTGCTGATCATTGATGAGTTTCATCTGATGTCACAGCAGGTCAGCGAGAATGCGGAGTATTCTACGAAGCTTGAGAATCTGTTGGCGGAAGGACGTGCCGTAGGAATTGTGTGTTTATTTGCGGATCAGGCAATCAGTAAAGGCTTAAAGGGGCTGACGCAAAAAGGAAAAGATCAGATGCGTATGCGCCTGGCAATGGCAAATACCAGAGAAGAGATGGAAGTTACATTGGACATGCCGCACATCGCCGATGCTGATGCTTCGCTGGATAAAGGTGAAGTGCAAATGAAGTGCATGCGAACGATCCGGCAACCGGATGGAACAGAGACAAAGGAAACTTGTCTGGAATTGTCCCGGGTAGTTTATCTTTCGGATGATTATAGGCGTGAGATTGCGCACAAGGCTCTGCAGCTGTACGGAGAAGGACGAAAAGCGTTGATCGTAGATGGCAATCAGCCTGCCGTTTATGACGACCATGTAGCAAGAGAATATGAACAGGAGATGTATGACGGAAGAACCACAATGTATCTGCATCTCGGAAAACCTTCGAATCTGGACAAGTGTTTTGCCATTCCTCTGACGAGAAATTATGGCGATAATGTGCTGTGTATTCTGGATAAATTTGATTTACAGAAAAGAGTATTCTTAAGTGCCATGAACAGCTTTCTGCGAGAAGAAAACAGAAAGGTCTATGTGCTGGCAGATGAGAACGATGAGCTCTATCGCAAAATGTGGAAAACGCTACAGGAGAAAAGTGAAGAAACACCGGCGATAGAGGTATGTTCCGACTACGGAAAAATCTGTAATGTGATCAGAACCTTAAAAGAGGAACTGATAGACAGACGGAGTCATCAGAAGAAAGAAGAAATCCTGATCTTCTGGATGGGACTGGAAAGTATGCTGAAAGAATTCTCTTATTATCCGGCATTGCAGGAAAGCAGCCGAAGGAATAAGACCGCTTTGGATGATATGGAAGCAAGACTGGATGCAAAAATGGCGGCTTTTCTGGGGGAAGCGGACAGAAATGAGGATAGGATTAAGGAAACCGCAGAAACAGAACTGTTCAATGCAACGCCTCAAATTGTGGAGTTAGTCGCGGAAGGCGGAAAACGTGGAATTCATCAGTTTGTACTATATAGCTCCATTCTGGCATTGAAAATGACAAGGGAAATAAAACCGGAGAATTTTAAATTTAAACTGAGCGGTTTTATGAACAAGGATAATTGTTTTGAATTTTACGGAACGGCAAAGTTTATGGAAAGTATGGGGGAAAAAGCAGGAGATATGCTGGTCTGTCATGATGGTACCAGAGGAAGATTTTTCCTGCCGTATCTTGTGGAAGAATAATAGAAGGGAGATTCCAAAATGCTGGGAAAAGACAGAGATACAGAAGCAATACAACAGTTTTGTAACAGCTACAATACGTATTGCGATAATGTCAGGAATGCTGCCCTGCAGCTAAAAACAGTAGCACAGGCTGCCGAAAGTGGCTTGCGGGATGAGGTAGGAAGAAAGGCAATTGAAAATGTCTACGAGTTCTGCGACCAACTGATGCGTATCGTGGATCAAGGCACACAGCCAATCCTGGAATTGCAGAAGAGAAATATGCAGATGCAGGATGATATGGATGAAATTCGCAGGAGACTACGATGAAAATTATCGGTACGGTAGAAGATGCGGACAGACTGATCAATGTACTCAGAAATGTAGTGCCCTATCTCAGGGAAAGCACGAAGCAGATGAAGAATGCAGCCGGAATATTTGCGGAGAATTGCAAAGATGAAGAATGTCAGCAAATCACCGGAGTGCTGAATCAGGTGGAGTATGCTTTATGGAATGCCCTGGATGATATTACGGTGTTGCAGGAAATTCTGTCTGATTACAGAGAGCTTCTTGCATCAGATCCAAAAGATATGCCGGATCGGGAACGAATGGTCGGTAGCGGATCGGGACGAGGCAGTGAAATGAAGCCGTATGGAAAGTATCCCAGAGATCTTCCCGTGTCAGCTTATGGGTATCATCAGACACCCAACGGGGATCAGATCTATGATTCTCCGGTGGAAATGGCGCAGTATCTGTATCAATCCCAGGGATCTGCAGACAAAAGATTCCAGGGAACCTGTGGTCTGTGTTCCTGTGCGAATGTATTACGTCTGGCAGGTGCAGCATACAGCGAAAAGGAAATGATAGACTATGCCGCTGCAAATTATGACGGCAGAGGTGCAAGGCTGTGTGATGCAAACCGTCTGTTCCCAGGAGCGAACGGTGCTACGACTCCAAAAGCCAGAAAAGAAATTCTCGAGCATTTTGGAATCAGCAACAGTGTGTTTCCGGTAACGATGGAGCAGGGAATGGCAACGAAGGAAACCATGGAGCAGATTGGTACTTATGTAGCAGAAGGACGCGGTGTGATCTTATCAGTGTACTCTGGTGAGTTTAATCCGGTAAAGTACAGATGGAACAACGGTCCGCATGCAGTAACGGTTGTCAGCGTGACAAGAGATGCTTCCGGAAAAGTAAAAGGATATCATATCTGTGATTCTAACGGTGGAACGGATTATTATGACGTGGAACAGATCAGAAAAGCTTTGACCGGAAATGATATGAATGTGACGACACAGATTATCAGATAGGAGCAGATATGCATTCATTAAGAGAAGTAAGAGCACAAATCTATCAGACAGAATGTGGGAAGTATTTAAAAGAAGGCTTGTGCCTGTCAGAACCTGTCCTAAGCTTAGGTGGGGAGGGACTGATCGATAATTTCTTCCAATATGCCTGTGATGAAAAAGGTGTGCTCTATGGAAAACCGGATATCTTGTTCGGAATCTATTCTGATCAGCCTAAAATGGCGTACTTGACGGAAACGATTTCATTGCCGGATAAAATTTATGCTGCGCAGACAGAACCGCAGAGTACAACAGTATCGGAGATTTATGAGAGATATGAGAACGCCTATCCGGTGGTCAGAGAGCATATCTACCGTAATGATTACCTGAAATATGAAGAAATCCTAAAGCAGTACTACCTTGATCTGCGACAAGTGTCAGGTGAGGTACTATGGAAGTTCTATCAAGAACTGATACCGGATTTTTTCCGATGGTATGAAGAATGCTTTGGAAAAATAGAAGAATAAGGAGGACGGCATAATGTATGTGATTGGTAATGCAGAGGAAGCGGAAGCACTTGCAGGTGCATGCCTGAAAAATGTGAAGGAAATCTATGCAGAGACAAAGCAGTTACACAGTGAACTGTCAAAGCTGAGGGAAAGTTTTCAGGATAATGGCGTGCAGGAAGTAGAAGATGTCGTGGCAAATGTATATAGAGAGATTGAAAAACATCTGGATGATGTCGCAGAAGTACGAAATGTATTGCAACAGTATGCAGAAGTATTAAGAAGAGATTAAATCCAGAGAGCAGGAAGGTAGCAGTAACATGAAAAGTTGTCCTAATTGTGGAAATGATTTACGGGATACGGTAACAAAGTGTCCGTATTGTTTGTATTCTTTTGTAACGGAAAATCCAACACCCAAGCCAGCACCTACACCAACACCTAAGCAGGCATCCAAATCGCAACCGGCATCGGCGCCGCAACCGACGCCGGCGCCACAGCCGGTGCCTACTGCACATGCAACACCGGGACAGGCTCCGGAGAGCAATAATGTAACACCATCCAACCCACAAAAGAAAAAGGGAAAATGGATTGCATTGTTGGTAGTTACTGTTGTGGTTGTCATCCTGATCAGATCCTGTTCCGGAAAGGGAGATACACAAAGTACCAATGCGAATTCTAATTCTTCGACCAATACGCATAATACATCCAAGGCAGACAGTGCTTTATTAAATGCAGCGGATGAGAAAATTACAGATGCGCAGACATCCTATGACGAAGGGAATTACTTAGAGGGTGCGCTTCCCCAGTGCGAAGAAGCTCTTCAGGATTATATCAGCATAGCAGAAAATGGAAAAATGCAAGGCGAACTTGCAGACAGGATAGATGCTGCGTATGCGTTATATCAGGCATCCATTGTTCAGATTAGTGAAGGGGTGATAGCGCAGGGACCGATTCCCGGAGGATACGAGCAGGTAGCAGGATATCTTGATCAGGCGATGGAAATGGCAAATACGTTATATGAAACCGGTTCCGGATATGTCGTGGATAATTCCGAAGTAAGCGATTTACAGAACAATCTGGTAACGACTTACAGAGATCTGTATATTCAGGCAATTAACAATATTACGACATACGACCACTGGTCAAGAGATGAAGCGTGGAGCATTGCGGATCAGGCATATAGCGTCGCAAACGAGGATGGTACGCCGGCATTGTTTTCGCTGGATGATCAGGAAGATCCTTTGCGCATGAGATATGTATATTGTCTTGCCATGGTGACCAGAAAACGTTGTGAAACAGGATTGGCTGACGGAAGCATGTCTTATGCAGATGCAGTCCAAAGACTGTCAGATATTCTGGCGGAGACGGATTATAATCCTTTGCTGTTGCAAGACATGATCAACTATGGACAGCAGGCCGGAATGAATGTATCGAACTATCAGTATGCTTATCAAATGATTATAGGGGTCATCCAGAGTGAAGAAGGAATTACGATTGGAAGTGATGTGGATCTGGATCATTTCTGGTACTTTAATGATTTGGATGGTGATGCAGCTTATAAAGTAGGTGCGTATGGCACGACAAGCTTTGTCAGAGACTGGATTCGTAATAATATACCGGAGATTTTGTAATGAAAAAAATATTTAAATTATTTATTTCTATGTTTTTATTTCTGATACCGCTGGGAATCCTGATTTTCTTATTGGGATTGGAAAAGCAGCGGACGGATGAAAATCCGGAAGTAACACCGGTGGAAACAGAAACAACAGAAGTGCCGGAAACGACCGAAAACTTACCGGAAGAACCGGAAAAGATCACCTATGATCCGCCGAAATATCAGTTTGCGACAGATGAAATTACAGTCTATATCGAAGGACTGACAAGAGACTATACCATTGCGTTTGTGAATGATCTGCATCTGGTTACTGATACGGAGGTAGGACATGTTTTAGAAGAAGAACTTCCGGAGTTAATGAAGCGATACAATGAGCTATCTGTTACCGCTGATGGAAAACATGCAGAAGAAATCTGGCCGGAAGTCATCAAGTATCTGAACTATAACGATTTTGATGCAGTGGTCTTTGGCGGAGATCTGTTGGACTATTGCAGCCCTTCCAATATCGAAGTATTGAAGCAGGGATTTGATCAGCTGAAATATGATAGTGACCAGATGATTTATCTGCGTTCCGATCATGATTATATAGGTACATACGGCGGAGACCGGTATACGGATGCTGATGGGATAGCTGCCCAGGCACGGCTATGGGACGGCGATTCCGAGAAAAAAGTGATTGATTTGGGAGAATTTTTGATTGTTGGCATCAATAAATCCTATTCGAATCTCTCAGATGAGAGGTTGAAGTATTTAACCGGGAAATTAAGGGATGGAAGACCGGTAATCGTAGCAACCCATGTTCCTTTTTATGTAGAGGAGGATGCAGAAAGTCTGGAAGCCCGATCCATGGAAGTTAGAAACAGGATATATTATTGGAATCCTACAGATTCTGTCTATTGTCCTGATCAAAATACCCAGAAATTTATTCAGGAAATGTATGCGCCGAATTCTAATGTCGTGCAGATACTGGCGGCACATTTGCATGGCTCTTGGGATGGAAAGGCAACCCAAAAGATACGGGAACATATTTTTGCACCTACGTACAGCGGAAGCATTGGTATCATACATGTGACAGGACAGAAGGTACAAGAAACGGGAAATGGAGATGTATCGTTCAATGATGTTACAAAAGAGAGGGAAAACAATGAAAAAGGGTTTGAAAAGTAAGGTGTTTGTGAAAGTGATTGTCGGTGTGCTGGCAATGATGATCTTTTTAAGTAACGGAGTGATGATACAGGCGGAGGAAGAGGAGCGGTATACGGCACAACCGGGTAGTGTTTGCACGAACGCCGAAAGCAACGCATGGTCAAAAAGCTTTTTTATTCCTACACAGGTCTATCAGTCCGGTGGTGAATTTTATGTGGCAGATGCGTATCATCATCAGATACTGCATAGTAATAGCGCTGCGACCAATCCGGAATCCTGGAGCATTATGGCGAATGGTTTATATCGCCCACATGCCATAGCCAGTGATGGCGTGATTTATGTTGTATTGGACACGGATAATCATCGTGTTGTGACGTATGTGAAAACGGAGAACGGATATCAGATGCTGGAAAGTATTCCGAATGTGGGAATACGTCCGCATTACATTGTATATGACAAGGCAACGGCAAGCTTCTATGTCTGGAGTTCTATGACAGGTACAATGTATGTATATCAGAGAAATAAAAAGACCAATTTGCTTAGATTAGCCAAAGCTGTCAGAATTAAGGAACTGGATGGCTGTTACACCAGATCATTTACGATAGAGGGTGGTATGATTTATTTTCCCTGTGTTGCAAAAAGTGCCATTTTTGCGGTGAATAAAAAAAGCTTCAAAGTAAAGGCAGTGTATCCGGTAGAAACAGCATTATCGGAAATGGTGCAGGTACTTCACATACAGAACTATTATTATCTGGTGACTTCCAATGATTCCACGGGAGAAAAGGAGCCGCGGTTTGTGAGAACAACGACATTGGCTGGATTTGGAAACGGAAGTTATGAAGATGTGAAAAATATGTTTGACGGGATGGATGGAAATCCTTATTATATTACGCAGGGAGAAGAGGGACATTTTTATTGCCCTGTCATAGAGGGAAGCGGAGAAGACTATATTTGTCAGTTTGACATCCAAAATGATACGATATGTAATGTGTATCACTATTTCTATTAAGCGCTTGACAAAATAGGTCGACAGGATATAGACTTTAAACAAGAGGTCTGTTTCTGCCGGCCTTTTATGTTAGGAAAACAAGCAGGATTATAAGGAGGAACCGAGATGTATCAGATGACGGAGACTGAATATAAATTTGCAGAACTGATCTGGGAGAAGGAGCCGATCGGTTCCGGTGAACTGGTGAAACTGTGTGGGGAGAAATTCGGCTGGAAAAAATCCACTACCTATACGTTTATCAAAAAGCTGTGCGAAAACGGGATTTTCAAGAACGAGAACGCAATTGTGTTCTCCGTATTAAATAAAGAAGAGTACCACAGAGAGCAGGGCGAGGCATTTGTGGAGAAAGCCTACGGCGGATCCCTGCCCAAGATGATCGCAGCCTTTATCCAGAGCAAAAAACTCAGTGCGGAGCAGATCGCGGAGATTGAGGCTATGATTGAGGATTATAAGGGGTAAGGCGACAAACGGGAGGCGTTGTTTTGGAAAGTGCAATGGAATATAAAGGGTATATCGGAAGTGTAGAGTTTTCAGCGGAGGATGGTATCTTTTTCGGAAAAGTAATGGGAATACGGTCTTTGATATCTTATGAAGGAACTGACGTCAAAAGTCTGGTAGAAGATTTTCACGGAGCGGTAGATGATTATCTGCAGTTATCAGATGACCTTATATGAACATACGAAAGAAACATTGGAAAAGGTTGATGTGGCTAAGAAGTAATATATTGGTAAATGTGCCACAGCCTGTGGCACATTTGTAGTATAGGAGGCATTGGGTGGTTGTGAGGAAAACTTCACTCCGGGGTTGACAAACCCTTCATTTTTGCATATCTTATTTAGTAGGAAAATACATTATATCAAAGGCATAGAACAGGAAAAGTACTTTTCCGCAAGGTGTCAGAGAGAGGCTGCGGATGCTGTGAGCAGCTTTCACCGGAAGAAAAGGAAGTGCGCCTGTGAGCTGATCCGGGGAATGGGACGTTAAGTCAGTATCCGGATCCGGTGAGCACCCGTTATGTGCATGGCGCATAGGCGCCTGAGTGAAGGGCATTGTCCCTTAAGTAGAGTGGAACCGCGGATAAATTCGTCTCTAAGAGAAGAGTTTGTTCGCGGTATTTTTTTCGAGGTGAGAACATGGGCATCATCAAAAATCTAAAAGAAGAAGTCCGTATTATCAAGGAACGTGACCCGGCGATCCATTCCTCCATGGAGGTGTTGTTGTATCCCAGTTTTAAGGTTATGATCCATTACCGCCTGGCGCATAAGCTGTACCGGAGCGGACACTATTTCTGGGCGAGATATATTTCCCAGCGAGGGGTGCGCAAGACGGGAATCGAGATCCATCCCGGTGCACAGATCGGCAAGGGATTTTTCATTGACCATGGCAACGGCGTCATCATCGGTGAGACGACGATCATCGGCGATAACGTGACCCTGTATCAGGGTGTCACCTTGGGAGGTACCGGTAAAGAGCACGGCAAGCGTCATCCGACGATTGGCAATAATGTTATGATCAGTGCGGGAGCGAAAGTACTGGGGTCGTTCACCATCGGAGATAATTCCAAAATCGGTGCCGGCAGCGTGGTCTTAAGCGAAGTGCCGCCCGGATCTACCGTCGTGGGTGTACCGGGGCGTGTGGTAAAGCGCAACAATGCAAGCCTGCCGCAGGAGACCATGAACCAGACAGACCTTCCCGATCCGGTCAGAGAGGACATCACGGTATTGCAGCGTGAGAATTCCGAGCTGACGAATCGTGTATTGGAAATGGAAGACGAGATAAAACAGCTCAGAAGGCTTGTGGTCATGAGTGCGGAGGCGGAGGCCGAAGCAGGTGACAAATGAGATAGAATTCATAGTTTGAGAATGTGCTAAATAAGAAAAGTGAAGCACAGCTGTACTTGATTAAAAACTGATAATTACAACAGGAAAGGATACTTTTATGAGCATCAAAATTTATAACACCTTAAGCAAACAAAAAGAAGAATTCAAGCCCTTAGAGCCGGGCAAAGTGAAAATGTATGTCTGCGGTCCTACCGTGTATAACCTGATCCATATCGGCAATGCACGTCCTATGATCGTATTCGATACGGTGCGCCGTTACATGGAATACAAGGGCTATGAAGTAAATTATGTTTCGAATTTCACAGATGTCGATGACAAGATCATCAAAAAGGCCAACGAAGAGGGCGTGGAACCCAGCGTGATCTCCGAGCGTTATATTGCGGAGTGTAAGAAAGACATGGAAGGTATGAACATCAAGCCTGCCACCAGGAACCCCAAGGCAACAGAGGAAATTGGCGGCATGTTAGATATGATCCAGACACTGATCGATAAAAAGCATGCGTATCCCGCAGCGGACGGTACCGTATATTTCCGCACCAGAAGCTTCAAGGGCTACGGAAAGCTGTCCCACAAAAATCTGGATGATCTGCAGGGCGGTAACCGTTCCCTGTTAGTCTCCGGTGAGGATCAGAAGGAAGATCCTCTGGATTTCGTATTGTGGAAGCCGAAAAAGGAAGGAGAGCCCTATTGGGATTCCTGCTGGTGTCAGGGACGTCCCGGCTGGCACATTGAGTGTTCCGTTATGAGTAAGCGTTACCTGGGTGACGAGATCGACATCCATGCCGGCGGAGAGGATCTGATCTTCCCTCATCATGAGAATGAGATTGCACAGTCCGAGGCTGCCAATGACAAGCCGTTTGCAAAATACTGGATGCACAATGCATTTCTGAACATTGACAACCGCAAGATGTCCAAGTCTCTGGGCAACTTCTTCACCGTGCGTGAGATCTCCGAAAAATATGATCTGCAGGTACTTCGTTTCTTCATGCTGTCCGCACATTACAGAAGCCCGTTGAACTTCAGCGCCGATCTGATGGAGGCTGCAAAGAACGGCTATGAGAGAATCGTCACCAGTGTGGACAATCTGAAGTTTTTACTGGAGAAGGCAGCAGATACGCCCATGACCGAGGAAGAGAAAAAACTCCTTGCCGAGGCACAGGGATATGAGACAAAATTTGATGAAGCCATGGATGACGACTTCAATACCGCAGATGCACTGGCAGCTATTTTCGAACTTGTAAAATTCGTCAACTCCAACGCAAAAGCTGACAGCAGCAAGGAATTTTTAGAGGCTCTGAAGCAGGAGATCGTAACCTTATCCGATATCTGCGGATTGATCGTGGATAAGAAGGCTGAGATGCTCGACAGCGATATCGAGGCACTGATCGAAGAACGTCAGGCAGCCAGAAAGGCCAAGAATTTCGCAAGAGCCGACGAAATCCGCGATGAATTACTGGCTAAGGGCATTGTACTGGAAGATACCAGAGAAGGTGTAAAATGGAAGAGAGCATAACCCTCCTTACGAAGATCAAGGAAGTATTTGCCTGTGAGGGGCAGGATGTCAGAGCATATTCGCCCCTGACGCTGGCGTACATCGGTGACGGTATTTATGAACTGGTGATCCGCAGCGTGGTGGTGGAGCGTGCCAACCGTTCGGCAAATGATCTGCATAAAAAGACGACACGCTATGTAAAAGCACCGGCACAGTCTGCCATGATCGAAGCGCTGCTTCCGGAACTGACGGAGGACGAGGAGTCAGTGTACCGCAGAGGGCGTAACGCCAAATCCTACACCACGGCAAAAAATGCGTCTGTGGCGGATTACCGCAGAGCCACCGGATTTGAGGCACTGATGGGCTATCTGTATCTGACCGGACAGACGGACAGGATGCTGACACTGATCAAGGACGGCATCCGTCTGGCGGGGTTGGAGATCTAAGTGCTACAAGAGATAGAAGCTTGGAAACGCGCAAGGTGAATAAAACCGCTATGTAAAGTGTAAAACTTAGAAAAGAAAGGACAAACATGGGATATCAGGAATTTACCATAGAAGGCAGAAATGCCGTGATCGAGGCCTATCGTTCGGGCAAACCCATAGACAAGCTGTTTATCTTGGACGGCTGTCAGGACGGACCGATGATGACCATCAAACGAGAAGCAAAAAAACATGATACATTAGTAAAATATGTGACCAAGGAGCGCCTGGATCAGTTATCCGAGACCGGAAAACACCAGGGGGTTATCGCGTATGCCGCTGCTTATGAGTATGCGGAGGTGGAGGATATTCTGGAAGCTGCCAGAAAAAAGGGCGAGCCGCCATTTATCTTCCTGCTGGATAATATCGAGGATCCGCATAATCTGGGAGCCATCATCCGTACTGCCAACCTGGCAGGGGCACACGGTGTCATCATTCCGAAAAACCGTGCCGCAGGACTGACAGCGACGGTAGCCAGAACTTCCGCCGGAGCACTGAATTATACTCCGGTAGCCAAGGTCACCAATCTGGCAAAGACGATCGAGGATCTGAAAAAAGAAGGTCTGTGGTTCGTATGCGCGGATATGGGCGGCACCACCATGTATGATCTGGATCTGAAGGGACCCATCGGTCTGGTCATTGGAAACGAGGGCGAGGGCGTAGGCCGCCTGGTGAAGGAAAAATGTGACATGATAGCGTCCATTCCCATGAAGGGAGACATTGATTCCTTAAATGCTTCCGTGGCAGCGGGCGTACTGGCTTATGAAATCGTGCGCCAAAGACTGCAAGGGTAGTCATGTCTGGCACATGTCGCGGCAGATAAACCTGTGAATCAGCTGTCTATCGGCAAATAAGCAGGGAACGGCAGAATGGGAGAAAAGCGCATGACAGAGCATTCCAAATATGAAGAGATGACGGATGAAGAACTCATTGACCAGCTGCGCGAAGGCGACAGACAGGTCATGGACTATATCTGTGACAAGTATAAAAATCTGGTACGCAGCAAGGCAAAGTCCATGTACATTCTGGGCGGAGACAGTGAGGATCTGATCCAGGAAGGCATGATCGGTCTGTTCAAGGCGGTGCGTGATTACGACTGCGGCAGAGATGCCAGTTTTTACACATTTGCGGATCTGTGTATCAGCAGACAGATGTATACGGCGGTGCAGGCGTCCCAACGTCTGAAGCATGCGCCGCTAAACAGTTATGTATCGCTGGACAGCCCCGGCAGAACAGAGGAAGACCGGGATAAGGAAGCACAGACTTTGGCGGGACTGTTGTCCGGCAGGACGGGAGGTAATCCGGAGGAACTTTTCCTGGACAAGGAGAGGGTGGCTTATCTGGAAGAACAGATCGCCAAGGAACTGAGTGAACTGGAAAATCAGGTGCTGGATCTCTATATCACGGGAATGAGTTATACGCAGATCGCAAAGGTGCTCGGACGAAGTGACAAGGCAACGGAAAATGCACTCACCAGAGCCAAACAGAAGATCAGAGGAATGCTAAGAAAGGAATCGAAATCTTAGACGAATCATATTTTAGAATTATTTAATAGATTTTTATGTGCGGTTAGTGATAACATACTAGTCAGATGTTTCGCTGAGAAAGGCACAGGGATAATATGGAAAAATTTAGTGTAAAAAAGCCGTTCACGATCCTGGTGATGGTCGTAGCCATCATTATGCTGGGATTTGTAAGTTTATCGGGAATGACAACGGATCTGCTGCCGGAGATGAGCCTGCCGTATATGCTGGTGATCACGACTTATCCTGGAGCCAGTCCGGAGAAAGTGGAGTCCAGTGTGTGCGAACCTATGGAAAGCGCATTGGGCTCCATTTCCGGTGTAAAGAATGTGTACAGTATGTCGTACGAAAATTACGGCATCGTGGAACTGGAATTTGCGGACGGTACGGATATGGATTCGGCCATGGTAAAAGTATCCAGTGCGCTGGACAGCGTGGAATCGGCGCTGCCGGACGAATGCGGTTCGCCGAATATCATGGAGATCAGCATGGATATGATGGCTTCCGTATATCTGGCGGCATCCTATGAGGGCAAAGATATACAGGAGACTTCCCGTTTTGTGGAAGATACCGTAATCCCTTATCTGGAGAGACAGGAGGGAGTGACCAGTGTCTCTGACATCGGTATTGTGGAGAATTCGATCTCTGTGGATCTGAATCAGGAGAAAATTGACGCCCTGAATGAGAAAATACTGGCGAAGACCAATGATGCGTTTGCGGATGCAGTGGAACAACTGGAGGATGCAAAACAGCAGTTGAAAGATTCGGAACAGAAACTGGCAGATAGCGAGCAGGAACTGGTGGACGGTCAGAAGGATATTGATGAAGGCCGGACGAAGCTTGATGATGCGCAGAAGGAACTGGACGAGCAGAAGGATAAGCTGGAAGATGCCAAGAATGAACTGAACAGTCAGAAGGCGGATACGGAAAATAAGCTGGCAACCGCAAGTCAGGCTCTGGATCAGCTGAATGCATTGCAGACGGATCTGCTGACACTGCAGGCGCAGGAAGCAGCGTTAAAGGCAACAATCAGCCAGATTGAGAAAACGGCAAAGGATGCAAATACTACGCCAGAGGCCATGGCAGCCGGACTTGGAACTGTGATAAGTTATTTGCAATCTCAGGCGGCAAGCGAACTAAAAAATTCAGACTATACGACTGTTAAGTCAGCATTGGCAGGACGGGGCATTGATATAGAAAAACAGCTTGGTATTGTGGACGAAACGGCCTGGAACGCTTTGACCCAGGAACAATGGGATGCAATACTGAAGCAGACCGCAGACGGCTATCAGAAGCAAAAAGATATGTTGGACAGCTATGACGATTATGTATCTTCCCTGAATAGCTTACAGATCGAAAAAGCCGGAGTGCAGGCAGCAGTCTCGGCGGCAGAGGCAGAACTGAAAAAGAGCGGTGTTTCCTATACCGATATTGAGAAGGCCAAGATCGAGGCGGCAGCAGGATTTGGTGCAGCTTCCGCACAGATCGCTTCCGGGCAGAGCGCGCTGAATTCCGCACAGACAACCCTGGATTCCAACAAGGACAGCATGGATTCTGCACAGGACCAGATCACGGAAGGCTGGGATTCCATCGCGGATGCCAGAGAGCAGCTGAAAGACGGATGGGATCAATATAATACTTCCCTTGAGAATTTTGAGGTTCAGAAGGCGGAGGCACTTCGTTCGGCGAATGCAGATCAGTTAGTGAATATGCAGACACTGTCACAGTTGATCTATGCACAGAACTTTGCCATGCCTGCGGGATACATAGATGATGCGGAGGACAATTCCTGGCTGTTGAAGATCGGCAGCAACTATGCAAGCGTGGAGGAATTGTCAAATATCGTACTTACTAATATAGAAGATATCGGAGATGTGCGCCTGTGCGATGTGGCGGATATCACGGTGATCGATAATGCGGATGACAGCTATGCAAAAGTCAACGGACAGAGTGCGGTAGTGTTGTCCGTGTTCAAGAGCTCTACAGCCGGAACAAATGAAGTAAGTAAGAACGTCACGGCAGCCGTACAGGATCTGGAAGAACAGTATCCGGGACTTTCCGTGCTGACCCTGATGGATCAGGGCGACTATATTACGCTGATCATCAAGGGCGTATTACAGAGCATGATCGTGGGTGCGGCAC
>CAKRRS010000017.1 GCA_934394665.1 uncultured Acetatifactor sp.
GAGCGAAAGCGATGTCAGCGTTTCTTATATACTGCCACGGCTACGGCGACTTTAGACCAATTACTTCACTAACTTGCTATTTACTCTGCAATTCTGTTCAGCGTCACATCATCCAACGTTCCCCAACTATTGACATTACATTTGTATCGCACCCCAATGGTCAACGTGCCATCGGTTACTTTGATCTCGGAAATCGTGGGATTCTGCCAGTCAGCGTAAGTGGTCAGCATAAACGGAGCGGTCAGTTCCCTGCCGTCTGCAACGGCGTATAATTCCATGGAAGCATCCGCAGACATATCGCCGCCCTGTGAAAATGCAGACAATTCATAAGTGCCCGGTTCGAGGTCCGTGAAGCTCTGTTCAATGGAGAAGTCCATATCGGAATCCCCGGACCAGAAGTGGAAAGCAACTTCGCCGCTGTGGGCATCCGCAGCCTTTACCTGATAGTCGGTGGGATCATTTTCTCCGGAATAATTGACTGTCCACATGGAAGTATCGGCATCTTCAAAACTGGGATTCTGCACATAATTAACACGTTCCACCACAACAGCAGCTGTGACAGAGGTGCCGTCCTCCGTAATGCCGTTCACTGTGAAATCTCCGCCGTTTTCTGTATCGATCGCTGCAACATCCTCAGTATTCCAGGTGATGGGAACCTGTTTGACGGAACGATCATTATAAATGACATTTACGGTATCCGGAAGTTCCGGTTCTGCACCGATGTTACAGGATACAGTCACTTCGGGAACGGTGTCTATTGCCAGGGGAGCGGTGGCTCCATATTTCAGATATTTAAATACATTCAGGGAAGCTAGGGGATGACCGGTGAAATCAAACATCGCCTGATTGTCCCAGGAGCTTCCGCCGTAGTACTGCCCGGCATCCTTCGGGTCGTAAGTCCCTGCATAGCTGCTGGCCCATCCGCTGCCGTATTTCTCCCAGATGGCGGAGTTGTCAGCATCCGCAGGACCTACCGGGATCCAGGTACCTTCCCAATAAAATACGCCCTCCGCACCGGCTGCTACCGCTGCCGCACAGACATCACGGACTTCATTGGCCTGTCCCTGCACACTGGCAGAATAGCCTTCCGCCAGGTCATCGGTGCCCTCCACGCTGTTGGATGCACCATCGCCGTCTTCCGAGGTATAGCAAGAAGCAGTTTCCGCCACATACACCTTTTTGCCATAAGTATCACGGATATGCGTGATAGCGTTCTTCAGATCTTCTAGGCTTCCGTGCCAGTAAGGATAGAAGGAGAGACCAACGATATCATAATCGATTTCTTTTACCTGCAACCCGGTAAGCAGCGTATCCAGTTTTTTCATATCATCGATATTCGTGTAATGCACCGCAACAAGAATATCCTTTCCATAGGAAGAAGAAATCTCACGGACGGCTTTGCTCCCTGAGGCTAAAAGCTTCCGTACATTGGCCGGATCCGTCTCACCGGACATGCCGTTATTGATCTCATTGCCGATCTGCACCATTCCTACATCCACACCGGCATCCAGAATCTGTGTAAGGCTGTCTGAAGTGAAAGCATAGAGTGCATCTGCCTTTTCTTCGATATCCATACCTTCCCATGCCTTGGGAACGAATTGTTTCTTAGGATCTGCCCAGAAATCGGAGTAATGAAAATCAATGCAGACCTTCATGCCATATTTTGTGGCGCGCTGTCCCAAAGTGATGGCAGTTGCAACATCGTTATTGCCACCGCCGTAACCGTTGCCGTTCTCGTCATAGGGATCATTCCAGACGCGCAGGCGGATATCATTCACGCCGGCCTGCGCCAGTGTCATAAAAACATCCTGTTCTTCCCCGTCAAAGTTATAGTATTTCACACCGCTGTTCTCCAGAGCAAGTACCGCGGAAGCATCCATACCCCGGTAAAAATCATCGGAAATGCCCGGAATCGGCTCTACGTAAACGCTAGATTCCTCCGGACCATCCGGCAAGGGAAAAGTGGTGATATTCGTTATACCTACACCGGCAGAAGCGGAAGCAGTAGATGTTGCAAAGGTATCGGAGCTTCCGGTGCTCTGTCCCTGGTTGCCGCAGCCCGTAAGACTCCCCATTACAAGTCCTGCACTGAGTCCCAGAGCCAGCAGACGCATGCCAAATTGCTGTTTGTGAAAATGTTGCATAAGTAATCCTCCCGTAAAACATAATCGCACAATCGATTGCGCATCTATATTATATCACATAAGCGTGATATAGCGATAAAAATATGATCAGAAAATGCGCAACAAAAATCAGAAATTTATTGCGCATCCGAAAGTAGTCAGCATTTAATAGTGCTTGTAAAATTATGAAATCAAACCGGAAAGCGTTAAACCGTGAGAAAATTTGAGATATACTTAATATTGGGATTAATGAGGCCAATAAAAAGCCATGGTGACTGCAGAGGATTCAAATTCAAGTGCAATGACCAATGGCTTTTCTAATAAGTTGGGAATAGGGTCAAGTTCAGGCTAAGCTGCTTACAAAAACAACTCAATCACAAACACCAGCACACAGCAGATCACAGATACCGGGAACAGTCCGGCACCGAGCCATGCGGCGACGATTCCGGCGATGAGTGCTACCAGTCCGGAGATGGGGGTCTGGGTGGCGTGGATGATAGCTGGGAAGGTCATGACTGCCAGTGTGACATACGGTACATAGTATAAAAAGGACTGAATAAACTGATTTTTAATGGGTTTGCGGATCAGCGTCAGGGGCAGGACACGGATCGCATAGGAGACAGCTGCCATCACGGCAATATAGATGTAATTATTCATGAATGTTGTCTCCTTTCTCAGTGTTCATTGTCTCTACGGAAGCATTGCTTTCTGTAACAGGAACCTGTTCTGCTTTCAAATCGGAAACCTCTGACGATGTGTCTGTTTCTTCCGGAGCAGTTTTTTTTTCGGCAGCGCTATTTACCTCTTCCTGTTTTACCGGGAACAGAATCGCTGCGGCACCGGAGATCAGGACGGTGAGCAGGATCGTTCTGGTACCTTCCGACATGGAAGAGATCCCGGGCAGGTAATTGCAGGCAAAACTTAAGGCAAAGCTGATCGCTACCAGCGCTGCCACGATCTTGCTTTTCCTGGCAGGCGGAATGATGATGGCTAAGAACATGCCATACAGGGCAACACTCAGTGCACTGACGGCTCGAAGCGGCAGTGCATTCCCGGCTAAGATGCCGCAGGCAGTTCCGCCGGCCCATGCCGGTGCAGCCAGCAGGATTGCTCCGTAAGTATAGTAAGGATTCAGGATGCCCGGACGGGCGATCGTGATACCGAATAATTCGTCCGTAACGTCATAACCGATGATCAGTCTGTGGAAAAAGGGTGTATCAGGGGAAAACTTCTGTGCCAGCGCGCAGCTCATGAGCAGATATCTGGCATTGGCAATCAGTGTGATGATCGCTACTTCCAGGTAGGTTGCCTGTGCCGCAATCAGAGTGAATGCCGCATATTCCCCGGCAGAAGCATTATTTAGCAGACTTGCCAGAAAGCCTTGCATCGGAGTAAAGCCCGCGTGTCTTGCGGCAATTCCCAGAGAGAAGGATACCGCGAAATATCCCAGAGCAATCGGGAAGCCGTCACGTATACCGTCGCAGAAGACTTTCCTGCTGAATTTATCATTCATGTTACCTATTCCTCATCTTTCTGTAAGACGCCTTTTTGGCGCGCATATCCTATTATAACGCACATTTCCACGGGAAAAAAGGAGGAAAATTAATGAGATAGACAGTGGAAACAGAGTATATTTCTGCATTTTCCACATAAATATGGAATAAATCAGTACAGGCGGTGGAGAGCGGATGAAAATTGTAGGGCAACAGTGGAAAAATGAGAAAACAGGAATGAAAGAGTATGATTTCGTGCAAATACCCGGGGAAAATCCAAGCAAGAAAGACGGTAAAAGAGATAAAAAAGGCAAAAGAGAAAATATAAGGAGAATCCTAACTGCAGCAGCGTTTCTTGGTCTGTATATTTTGTTATGCACAGCTTGCGGTCTTATGCAGGACGAGAAGATCAAACTCCGTGACCTGAATTTTACGGTGTTAAGTGAAGAAAAAATCCCGGAAGAATTGAAAACAGTGATTGCCGGGAAAGGAACCGAACCGTTCAAACTGACCTATAGTGACAACCAGAATCTCTATATCAGCATCGGTTACGGAGAGCAGAAGACCGGTGGCTACAGCATCGCTGTGGATGCATTGTATCTGACGGATGACGCCATCTATGTCGGCACCAGTCTCTTAGGTCCCGATATCACCGGACAAAAGGAGAATACCGGGAAGCCTTCTGTACCCTATATCGTATTAAAAACAGAACTGCTGGATAAAACCGTCATCTATGAATGAATTCAAAGACTGCGTAAATAATCGCAGAAGGTAGCGGCAGCTCTGCTCTGACTGAGGCTTTTGTCCCACAGCATTTTCACATCACGGGACGGCAGCGGTACATTTAGGGACAGAGGGACGAGACTTTGGTCTTCAAAAAACGGAGCGGCCAGAGGTTCCGGGATAAATCCGACGCCTAGGTTATTCTGGAGCAAAGGAATGACCAGATCGGCGGTGGCTACTTCCATGGCAGGTTCATAGTCCAGCTTCTGTTCCATGAATACCTTCCGATAATATTCATAGCTTGCGGTGCCATAACCCAGACCGATGATGGAATGGAACCGGAATTCTTTAAGACTCATGGGGTGACCGGCAAGTGCACGGTATTCGGAACCGCCTGCAGGAACTTCCCGAAAGGTCATCAGGTCTTCGCAGGCGAAGGTATCATTTAACTCAAAGGGAGTCGTTACGATGGCCAGATCCAGCCGCCCGTTGATCAGAGCCTTTAATATCCCCGGTGTAGTGTTGTTCTGGATCCGGATTTTAATATCGGAATATTTCTGCTGGAAGCCGTGCAGGTGTTTCAGAAGAAACAGATGCAGGGCGGTTTCGGTGACGCCGAGTTCGATGGTACCACTGCAAATATTTTTATTCCAGCAAAGCTCCGCCTCCGCATCCAACAGATGCTGGCAGGCAATCGCCACATGGGCGTAGAGCCGCTTTCCCTCTTCCGTGAGCTTCAGACCTCTCGGCTCCCGCAGGAACAGACGGCAGTCCAGCTGATCCTCCAGCAGATGAATGATCCTGGTGACATTGGGCTGGCTGCTTTTTAAGACCATGGCAGCTTTGGTGATGTTCTCGTATTTGGCTACATAATAGAAAATCCGGTAATATTCAAAACTAATATTCATATAAAAATGATATACCTCACATATAAACTATATATTTTTAGTATTTGTCAGAATATAGTATAATACGCGATTGAAAAAAAGTAAACAGAGGAGAGAAGGTTATGCGACATTTGATTGATTCACTGGACCTGTCGGTAGCGGAGACACAGGAGATCTTAGACCTGGCGGACCGGATCGCAGGAGATTCCGCGGCATATGCTCATTGTGCAGACGGAAAAATACTGGCGACCTTATTTTACGAGCCCAGCACCCGTACCAGACTTTCTTTTGAGACCGCCATGCTGAATCTTGGCGGTAGGACACTGGGATTTGCCGGGGCGGAGCAGTGCAGTGCCACCAAAGGCGAGACGGTGGCAGATACCGCGCGGGTGGTCAGCTGTTATGCGGACATCATCGCCATGCGGCATCCCAAGGAGGGTGCGCCGCTGCGGGCTTCCATGTATTCCAGGATTCCGGTGATCAATGCCGGGGACGGCGGACATAACCACCCAACCCAGACCATGATCGATCTGTTGACCATAAGGCAGCGCAAGGGGCATCTGGATCATCTGAAGATTGGTTTCTGCGGCGACCTGAAATTCGGTCGGACGGTACACTCTCTGGTGAACAGCCTGGTGCGCTACCCGGGCAATGAATTCTACTTTATCTCCCCGGAGGAACTGAAGATTCCGGATTATCTGGTGGAGGATACTCTGAAACCGACGAATGTCCCTTACCATGAAGTATCCAGCCTGGAGGAAACCTTGCCCGAACTGGACGTGCTCTACATGACTAGAGTCCAGAAGGAACGTTTTTTCAACGAGGAGGACTATATCCGGTTGAAGGACATCTATATTCTGGATCAGGAAAAACTGAATCTGGCGAAAGCGGACATGCCGGTGCTGCATCCGTTACCCAGAGTGGACGAGATCGCTCCGGGAGTAGATGCGGATCCGCGAGCCGCATATTTTCAGCAGGTATTGAACGGTAAATTTATCCGTATGGCACTAATCTTAAGTCTGTTAGACCTTACGGATCCGGTGACGGGAAAGAAGGTGCTGGTATGTTAAACGTAGAATCCATTCAGAATGGTATCGTGATCGACCACATTCCCGCAGGCAAGGGAATGGATATTTACAGACTGCTGGAACTGGAGTCCAAGACCCAGTCCGTAGCTTTATTGCAATCGGTAAAAAGTCAGAAATACGGCTGCAAGGATCTGATCAAGATTGAGGGAGAGACCCTGCCGGAACGGCTGGATGTTCTGGGATATCTGGACAGCCAGATCACCCTGATCGTGATCCGGAATGGAAAAGTCGTAAAAAAATACCATCCGGTTCCTCCACAAAAACTGGTAAATGTGATAAAATGTAAAAATCCTCGTTGTATTACCAGTATAGAGACGAACTGTGACCATATTTTTGAACTATCACCCTCTGGAAGATATCGTTGTTTATACTGTAATCAGGAGATGCCTGTAGGCACAAAAGCCGCAGGTCACTGAAAGGAATGAGAATCACTATGCAGCGTAAATTACACGGACAGATGTCAGAGTCCTTTCTGATCGCCGGAATATTGTCGATCTCCGGTGGTCTGCAGGATGCTTATACTTATATATATCGCGGCAAGGTATTTGCCAATGCGCAGACCGGTAATATCGTATTGCTCAGCCAGAACCTGGTAGACCGGAACTGGTCGGCGGCACTTCGCTATGTAAGTCCTTTGGTATTTTTTGCACTGGGCGTGGCAATGGCAGAGTGCATTCATATGAAATATCAGAAAGCCCAGAAGATCCATTGGCGGCAGCTGGTGCTTTTGATAGAGATCTTATTATTGTTCGGAGTCGGATTTTTCCCGAACGCACTGGATCTGTTGGCGAACGCTTTCGTATCCTTTGCCTGCGCGATGCAGGTACAGGCGTTCCGTAAGGTGAACGGCTATGCTTTTGCCAGTACGATGTGCATCGGCAATCTGCGCAGCGGCATGGAATCATTATGCGCTTACGGGAAAACGAAGGATAAGAAAATATTGCGCAAGTCAGGATATTATTTCGGCATCATTTTCCTGTTTGCTGTCGGTGCGGCGCTGGGCGGACATCTGATCAGTTACGTCGGTGCCAAGACCATCTGGGTCTCCTGTGGAATCCTGCTGATCAGCTTCCTGGTGATGTTTATTAAGGAAGAAAAAGAAGAACATCCGGAGATTGCAGAGGAAGAACAGCAGATACACGAACAGCTGCAAAATATCCGTAAGGAAGCCAAAGATGTGGAACATATTCTGGAGAATGATATCCGTTCCCAGATTGAGAAAAATAAACCGGAATAAATCGGAATAAGAAAAGCCTTCGACAGAATGTGAAATCTGAAAATTCTGCCGGAGGCTTTTTGGATAATTATTATAATAATATTCCATATTTTCTCAAATCTACCTTGTTATCAACGACTTCGATTCCATCGGCTCTGAGCCGGTTTGCCTGCTCTTCTGCACCGCCGAAAGCAAAGGCGCCGGAAAGCTCTCCCTTGGAATTGACCACGCGGTAGCAGGGAATATGGTCGGGATCCGGGTTCTTGTGCAGGGCGTTGCCCACTGCCCGTGCCATCCTGGGCTCTCCTGCCATGGCAGCGACCTGACCATAGGTGGCGACCCTGCCTTTCGGAATCTTTTTCACTGCTTCATAGATCCGCTTCGAAGGACTGTCTGTGACGAGATCATAGCTTTCCGCAATCATGCGCCGGATGTCTTCGTCGGGAATCGTACCATCTAAGATAATGGTATTCCAGTGCTCTTTGTTCTGATGATATCCAGGGATAACGGAAGGAAAAGTCTCACGCCAGAAATCCCGCCAGGCCGGATCTGTTTTTACGTTCAAATTAATAGAGCCATCTTTTTCATAAGTCCATAGAAAAGCTTTCTTGCTGCCCTTTACCCGGACGAGCTGCCAGTTCGGATCGTGGAAGGGCATCTCGGTATAGGTATCGGGGAAAGATAATCCGTAGGTTAATGCTTCTTCTCTTGTTGTCATTTTTGTAATACCTGCCTTTTTGCTACAGTATAACGATTAGAATTGAATACATTATAACACTTGTCTGTTTTTTCAAACAGCGCTTGGTAAAATTTTTAGCGCAGCCTATCACGCCAACGTTTTTTCTATTTCTGTATAGCTGCTAATTACAGATTATTTTACGATATCGCACTTCCTTTTTCCACAGAAACATGGTAAACTTTTCCGAGAAACAGATAAAAACAGATCATGGGAGCGCAGTGTGCTGGCTTCAAAACGGAGGCAATATGATACTGATACATGATGGTTATATGATTGATCCCAAGTCGGGAAAAGAAGGAAATTACGATATTCTCATCGATGATGGCAAGATCGTGAAGATCGCGGAGAAGATTGATCTGCCGGCAAAAAGTGTGGGAAAAGGCAAAGTGACGCAGATCAATGCGGAAGGGCTGCTGATTGCCCCCGGACTGGTGGATGTGCATGTGCACTTCAGGGATCCCGGTTTTACGGCGAAGGAAGATATCAATACCGGTGCGGCGGCTGCGGCAAAGGGCGGTGTGACCACAGTGGTGCTGATGGCGAACACGAAGCCTACGGTAGACAGCGAGGAGACCCTGCATTATATCCTGGAGAAGGGAGCAAAGACCGGGATCCATGTGACGACCTGTGCCAATGTGACCATGGGCATGCAGGGCAAACAGTTGACGGATATGAAGAAGCTGGCGGCGGCAGGCGCTGTGGGATTCACGGATGACGGTGTGCCGCTGCTGGATGCGGAGCTGGTGCGCCGGGCGATGGAACTCTCTGCAGAACTGGATATGCCCATCAGCTTCCATGAGGAAGATCCGAAATATATCGAGAATAACGGTGTGAACCGCGGAAAAGCCAGCGAACATTTCGGCATCGGCGGCTCTTCCAGAGAGGCGGAGATCGCGCTGGTGGAGCGGGATCTGAAGCTGGCAGAGGAGACCGGAGCCTGCATCGATATCCAGCATATCAGCAGCAAGGAAGCGGTAGAACTGGTACGTCAGGCGAAAAAGAGATGCTCCAATATCCATGCGGAAGCCACACCCCATCATTTTACCCTGACGGAAGATGCGGTGATCAAATACGGTACCCTTGCGAAGATGAATCCCCCTTTACGTGAGGAAGAAGACCGACAGGCAGTGATCCGGGGACTGGTAGACGGCACGATTGACATGATCGCCACAGATCATGCACCCCATACCGCAGAGGAAAAAGCAAAGCCCCTCACCGAGGCACCCAGCGGCATCACCGGACTGGAGACCTCTCTGGCACTGGGTATCACGGAGCTGGTAGATGCAGGATATCTTACCATGAAACAGCTGCTGCGTCTCATGAGTACGAATCCGGCGGCAATGTATCATCTGGATGCAGGATATCTGGCGGAAGGCGGTCCGGCAGATGTGATTCTGGTAGATACGGCAGCGGATTTTGTACCGGAACAGTATGCTTCCAAAGCGACCAATACACCATTTACTGGATGGAAACTGAAGGGTGAAGTGAAGATGACCATCTGCAATGGACAGATCGTTTACCGGGCGTAGAATCAGGATGTGTATGTGAAAACGCTATTTTCCGATAGATAGAACATAGTTCGGAAGCATTTCAATAAAGTAGGAAGAGAATAGGGTAACCGGAACATTACGTGAGTGAAACGTGCCGAAACCGGAACCCGGAAAGAGGAAAGATGAAACAAAAACAGACAGCAACTGTGCTCTCTCAGAGAGAGATCGCACCCAGAATTTATGATATGTGGATTGCCACGGATCTGGCAGCACAGGCGAAAGCCGGTCAGTTCATCGGCGTCTACCCTAAGGATCGCAGCACTCTGCTGCCCCGTCCCATCAGCATCTGCCAGGTGAGTGATAAAAAGGATGCGCTGCGCATCGTGTACCGCATTGCAGGACAGGGTACCGCAGAATTCTCTTCCTATCGGGAAGGAGATACCGTGGAAATCCTGGGAATCTTAGGTAACGGCTTCCCTGTCGAAGCAGCGGAAGGTAAGAAAGTATTCCTCATGGGCGGCGGCATCGGTATCCCTCCCATGCTGGAGCTTGCAAGAGAGCTTCCGGCATCCGCGGACAAACAGATCATTGTGGGATATCGTGACAATCAGCTGTTTTTGAAAGAAGATCTGGAGCAGAACGGCACGGTATCTATCGCAACCGAGGACGGCAGTGTCGGAACCAAAGGAAATGTCATGAATGCCATTGCAGAGAATGCTTTACAGGCAGATGTGATCTTCGCCTGCGGTCCCATGCCGATGCTCCGCGCTATCAAAAAATATGCCGAAGAAAAAGGCATTACGGCTTATATCTCCCTGGAAGAGCATATGGCCTGCGGCGTGGGTGCCTGCCTGGGCTGCGTGGTAAAGACGAGAGAAGTGGATCATCATTCGCATGTGCATAACGCAAGAATCTGCACCGATGGCCCCGTATTTGATGCCAAGGAGGTAGAAATCTGATGAATACACAGACAACGATCGCAGGGGTTACTTTTAAAAATCCCGTCATGACAGCTTCCGGAACCTTTGGTTCCGGCATGGAATATGAAGAATTCGTCGATTTGAACCGTCTGGGTGCGGTCGTGACCAAGGGCGTGGCAAACGTTCCCTGGCCCGGCAATCCTACACCCCGTGTGGCAGAGGTATACGGCGGCATGCTCAATGCCATCGGCTTACAGAATCCGGGCATCGACGTATTCCTGGAGAGAGACATTCCTTTCCTGAAAAAATACGATACGAAGATCATTGTAAATGTCTGCGGCAAGAGCGTGGAAGACTATGTGGACGTTGTGGAACGTCTGGGCGATGAACCGGCAGTCAGTATGCTGGAGATCAACGTGTCCTGTCCCAATGTCAAGGAAGGTGCGATTGCTTTCGGACAGAAAGCGGATGCTTTGTATAACATCACTTCGGAGCTGAAAAAGCATGCAAAGCAGCCCATCATTATGAAACTGAGCCCTAATGTGACGGATATCACGGAGATGGCAAAAGCAGCGGAGGCAGCAGGCGCGGATGCCCTGTCCCTCATCAATACCATCACCGGCATGAAGATCGATATCCACCGCAGAAAATTCGCCATTGCCAACAAGACCGGCGGCATGAGCGGCCCTGCCATCAAGCCCATCGCTGTCCGTATGGTATATCAGGCGGCACAGGCTGTGAAGATTCCCATTATCGGCATGGGCGGTATCGCCACCGCAGAGGATGCCATCGAGTTTATCCTGGCGGGTGCCAGCTCAGTCAGCGTGGGAGCCATGAATTTTGTAGATCCTTATACCACGGTAAAAGTCGTGGAAGGGATTGAGGACTATATGCGTACCTGCCATGTGGAGAACCTGACTGACTTAATCGGTGCAGTACAATAATACAACATAAATACACAGAGACCTTCATATATATAGATATATCTGTATATAGGGAGGTCTTTTATTTTGGAGTTAATGACAAAGAACATACATATGGACCGGATCCGGCAGTCCGCCATGACGCAGTTCACCATGGAGGAAGATCTGAATCTCCCGGAGGATAAGCCGGATATCAGCACGCTGAATCTGGAAAAAGGGGAGATCATCATAGAGGAGATCCGTCCCGGTACGGATGAAGTGCTGGTGCGCGGAAAATTAGGCTATGCCATTTTATACCACACCAGGGAAAACGGGAGCAGGCTGGTACTGTTAAGTGGGGCGCTTCCTTTTGAAGAAAAGATTCGTATGGAAGGAACACTGGCCTCGGACACGGTGTCTGTAAACGGGTCAGTGGACGATTTTACGGTAACAATGATCAATTCCAGGAAACTGAACCTCCAGGCAATTATTAGCTTATCTGCGCGAATTGAAGAAATCTATGATGAGGAGCTGCCGGTCGGAATCTGTGAGGATATGGGAGGTGCGGCTGCGGAAGGCGTAGAGTACCGGATCTCACCCATGGAAGTGACCCAGCTTGCCATCTGCAAAAATGATATTTTCCGGAAAAAAGAAGAAATTCCGCTGCCGTCCAGTTATCCGAATATCTATCAGATCTTATGGAGCAATGTTTCCCTGCGTGATGTGGAATTCAAGCCACAGGAGGAAAAGCTGGTCATCCAGGGAGAAATCCAGATTTTCGTGCTGTATGAGGCGGAAGGCGAAGAGAGAAGTATCCGTTCTTATGAGACGACGCTTCCCTTAAGCGGTACGCTGGAATGCCAGGGATGCGAGGAAGACCTTGTGCCGGATATCCATTATCAGAAGCTACAGCAGGAACACGGGCAGCCGGAACTGACGATCCTGCCGGATCTGGACGGAGAAGAGCGGATCTTAGGGCTGGAGTGCGCGGTGGAATTAAATATCCGCCTCTATGAAGAGGAAGAGATGGATATTTTACGGGATATCTATGGGGTGACGAAAGAAGTGATCGCGGATACCAGGGATGCCGGACTGCGCAGGCTTTTAGCACGAATTACCGGCAAGACGAAGGTGACAGATCACAGGAAGGCAGAAATCGGTGCACAGATATTGCAGGTACTCCACAGCGAAGGAAATGTGGCAATCGACAGGCAGGAAATTACAGAAGAAGGGATCTTTTTGCAGGGAAGTATTGACCTTGCGGTATTGTGTGTGACGGAAAATGACGAAACGCCTTATGCCAGCATCCGGGAACAGATCCCTTATGAGTATACGCTGAATGTGGCCGGCATGGAGGAACAGGATCAGACAAATATACAAAGCGAGATTGAGCAGCTGCAGGTGAATCTGTTGGAAGGCGAAGAACTGGATATCAAGGCGGTACTTTCTTTTTCCACGACGGTGATGAAAAATGTTGCCTTACAGGCAATCACGCAGGTGACGGAACAGGAGATGGACAGTGCAGTACTCGCAAAACTGCCCGGTGCGGTGATCTATATTGCGGCACCCGGAGATGATCTGTGGAGTATCGGCAGGAGATATCATATGCCGGTAAAATCGGTGAGAGAGCTGAATGCACTGGAGAGTGATGAACTGCAGCCGGGGCAGAAGGTGCTGCTGGTCAAGGGGTTGGCGTGACGCTTTACAGCTATTCGAAAAAAACCATGTTGTCCGAAGGGTTACTTCAAAACCTCCGGTACAACATGGTTTTTCTATAGAAAATTCTGTGAAAGGTCTGTCAGTGGCAGCCTTAAGCTTCGGTAGTCAGTCCGGCATCCGCAGCCAGCTTGTCGAATTTCTCCATGACAGCGTCGTAGGTCTTCTGGGAAATCTCGGGAAGAGAACCGCCCCAGGTCTTCTCTGCCTGTGCATAGCCCTTCTTGAAGGCTGCTCTCATGGCCTCAATTTTATCAGGATCCCCACCGGTCAGTGCATTGGCAAACTGAATGATACGGTCGGAGGTCTGGTCGACACCCCAGTAACCGTCTTCTGCAATATCTGCCTGTGCCTGTGCTTTGGTGGCAGGATCTACGGTATAGTTGCCGGAACGAAGGAAGGACCAGATATCATTGGCGTTACCATAAGTGGTAGCCTGCTTTCCCATCATCTGCTCTACCAGAGAGCGAAGCTGTGAAGTTCTGGCATCGGCATCTGCCTTTAACTTGTTGATCAGATTGGTGTCCGGTTTATAAGTTTTTTTGGTGGAAGAAGCAGCGGTGTCTGTGCTGTGCTCATAAATCACGCCGGTATCTTCTGCGGTCTGTGTGCGCTTGGTTTCTTCTGCGGAAGTCTTTTCTTTTGCTGCACTAGCGCCGGTATAGCTGTAGGCTGCAGCGGCCTGTGTTGATGTAACTCCGTTTACGCTCATGATTTCCTCTTTTCTGTCATCCGTGACATGATCGAATTCTGATTCGGTTACAACGATGGAAAGGAATCCTGTCATGGTCCATCGCTTTGCCGGAAAAATCTATTGTTTCAATATTGTTATCGACAGAAATGCAACATAGTTTAGAGAAAAAAGAAAAGTTTTCCCCTCCATTGACAAAGCGGACAGGATTGTATAAAATTAAGTACAATCATGTGTATACAAAGCAATCAGGCGCAAGCAGAGGTAAGGAAGCAGCTTAGCGAAATATTGGAGATAAAAATGAACGAATATCGGATAAAAGCGTATGCCAAGATCAATCTGGGACTGGATGTCATCGGAAGGCTGGAGAACGGATATCACGAAGTGAAGATGGTCATGCAGACTGTCGGCATCTATGATGTTCTGGATTTTCAGCGGACAGAGGGCGGAATCGTCATCACGACGGATTCCGGGGAGCTTCCCACCGGAGAGGATAACCTGATCTATAAAGCCGCAAAACTTATGATAGAGAAGTACGGCATCAAGGAAGGGGTAAAGATTCATCTGGAGAAGCATATTCCCATTGCTGCCGGAATGGCGGGCGGCAGTACGGATGCTGCGGCAACTTTAAAAGGAATGAACCGCCTGTTTGACCTCGGCTGCACGCTGAAGGACCTGATGGAGCTTGGCGTGCAGATCGGCGCGGATGTCCCTTATTGCGTGATGGGCGGAACGGCTCTGGCAGAGGGCATCGGGGAGAAGCTGACACCGCTTGCTCCGGCACCGGATTGCTATGTGCTGGTAGCAAAACCCGATATCAACGTTTCGACAAAATATGTGTACGAGCATCTGGATGCACAGGAGATCGTGAAACATCCGGATATCGACGGCATGGTAGAAGCCATTGCAGAGGAAAGTCTGCAGGGAATTCTGGATCGTATGGAAAATGTATTGGAGACGGTGACGGTCAGTGCCTATCCGGTGATCCGGACGATCAAGGAACGTATGAAGGAGCTGGGAGCCATCAATAGTCTGATGAGCGGCAGCGGACCTACGGTATTCGGTATTTTTGTGGAGAAAGATATGGCCCGCAGGGCATATGATAAATTAGAGGAGGAACAGCTGGCCAAGCAGATTTTCCTGACGGAATTCTGTGAGTAATGCCAGAATAAAGATATGCAGGATAATTTACAGGTGACAATGGATGAATTTTTGCCGCTGCGTGATGTGGTGTTCAATACGTTACGACAGGCCATTCTCACGGGGGAACTGAAGCCGGGAGAGCGACTGATGGAGATCCATCTTGCCAACAAGCTGGGGGTCAGCCGTACGCCGATCCGGGAGGCTATCCGGAAGCTGGAGCTGGAAGGGCTGGTGACCATGATTCCCAGAAGGGGTGCGGAGGTCGCGCAGATCACGGAGAAGAGCATGAATGATGTGCTGGAAGTCCGCCGTGCGCTGGATGCACTGTGCGTGGAACTTGCATGTGACCGGATCTCCCAGGAGGAATTGCAGGAATTGAAAAATGCCTGTGATGCGTTTGAAGCTGCGGTGAAGACAAAAGATACGAAAAAAATCGCCCAGGCAGATGTGGCACTGCATGACATTATTGTAGAGGCTACGGGCAATCAGCGCCTGATTCAGCTGGTGAACAATCTGTCCGAGCAGATGTACCGCTATCGTTTTGAATATATCAAGGACATCAGCCAGCATGACAGACTGGTGGAAGAACATAAGGTCATCTATGAGAGCATCGTGAAAAAGGATAAAGAAACGGCATCCCGCATGGCCAAGGTGCATATAGATAATCAGAAAAAAGCAATAATCCGCCAGATCCGTCTGGAACGTGAGAAAAATAAATAAGAAATGCTGAATTGTATAATCTGTCCCGAAAGTGGTAATGATTTCCATAGAAAACTTATGGAAAGAGGTTCCCTGATGGATAGATTATATGATTTTTACGAGAAATATCGGAAAAGCGGCATCGTGAAAGCTGCCCGGAGAAAAATAGGACGATTTGTTCTGCGTGGATTCCGCGTGGCTGCGGTTGCTTTCGCCTGTTATGGCTGGTGGGGCGTGATCTATCCGGAACTGACGTTGCTTCCCTCCACCTACGAAATTGTCTATGAAAGCGAATATGACGGGCAGGAGACGAACGCACAGACCAAGGCTGTACAGAAAAGCCGGGACGTGGTAGAATGGAATTTCGATAACCGGATCTACCGGGAGATCCTGGAAGCGGATCCGGAGCAGATCCGGTATAAGAGCAGGATTTTAAGCTTTTTAGAATCGTTATAAGAATAAAAGGAGAATTCCCATGGTTCAGGAGAATGTAACTGCGCTGAAAAAGGATGCGCCGATCGGTGTATTCGATTCCGGCATCGGCGGACTGACCGTAGCCCGGGAAATCATGCGGCAGATTCCCAATGAGAAGATCATATATTTCGGAGACACGGCGAGAATGCCTTACGGCAGCAAGTCGAAGGAGACCGTGACCCGTTTTTCCAAACAGATCGTCAGATTCCTGGAGACTTTTCAGGTGAAGACCATCGTGGTGGCTTGTAATACCGCCAGTGCGTATGCGTTGGACGAACTGGAAAAAGAGATTGATATTCCGATCATCGGTGTGGTGAAGCCCGGCGCCAAGACCGCGGCGGAAGTTACGAGAAACGGACGCATCGGTGTCATCGCAACAGAGGCTACCATCGGCAGCCAGATGTATAACAAATACATAAAAGAACTGAACAAAGATGTCACCATCTACGGCAAGGCTTGTCCCTTGTTTGTTCCACTGGTGGAAGAAGGACTGTGGGAAGATCCCGTGACGGATGAAATCGCAAAACGGTATCTGACGGAGCTGATCGATATTGATATCGATACCCTGATCCTGGGATGCACGCATTATCCGCTGATCCGATCTACGGTAGGGCGTATCATGGGAGAGCAGGTGACATTGGTGAATCCGGCTTACGAGACCGCCAGAGAGCTGAAAGAACTGTTGCAGCACTATGATATTCTCAATGACGAACAGCCTCATCTGGGAGAGAACAAGTATCAGTTCTATGTCAGCGACGGTGCGGAGAAGTTCAAGAGATTTGCCAACTCTATTATTAAATACGGTATCTTGTCGGCGAAGACGATCAAGATCGATGAGTACTAAAGGACAGAAGTAACATGAATCGGGAAGTAGAACTTATCCTGTCCGGACTGCATACAGCCGCTGAAAATGCGGAGTGTGGGCAGCATACAGACAGTGATTACAGAGAGAACGACAGTGTGGAGACCGCACAGCCGGCACAATATTTTAAGAAAAATGACAGCCATTACGTCCTATATGAAGAGAAAATGGAAGGACTGGATGTGCCCTGTAAGAGCCGGATCAAATTCCGCGACAATATACTGGAACTGACCAGACATGGTTCCGTGGAGATGCAGATGATCTTCGAGGAAAATAAGAGACACGTGCTTCCCTACCATACGCCTTACGGACAGCTGCTTTTGGGAATCGAGACCGACAAGGTACAGGTGGAGGAGCAAGAAGATGAAATCCGTGTGACGGTGGAATACAAACTGGACCATGAAGGGGAACTGTTAAGCGAGAGCTGTATGAAGATTCATATTCGCGAGAGATGATATAATGAGCCCAGGCTCATTAGCGAACAAACTATCCAACGAAGAAGGATGCAGAGTGCGGAAGCACGAATTCGTAAGCTTATGATAAAAACCCGGGAGGACATAATCCTTCCGGGTTTTGCATTCTTATGAAAATTATTTTACAGGCTTAGCCCCTGCCTTTTCCTGTGCCGTAGCAACCAGGCGCTTGAAGAAGCCTTTCTTCTTCTCGGGAGCGGCTTCGGTCTTGCCGTGCAGTCCCTTCACATCCAGTACATAGATGCCGCTGACAACAGCTTTCACTTCTTTCTTCACGGGAACACTGTCGAAGAT
Organism: uncultured Acetatifactor sp.; assembly: GCA_934394665.1. GTDB lineage: Bacteria > Bacillota > Clostridia > Lachnospirales > Lachnospiraceae > Acetatifactor. Next base: position 17,934 of record CAKRRS010000017.1, read on the forward strand.
CTTCTCATCACAGATCAGAGAGAGAATCTGGGGACCGACCTTAGCCTTGATAATGGGAAGCTTGGAACCGCGCATCATCTTCGGGGTCTGGTCGATGACCATCTGCGGCAGCCCGGCCTCTTTTAGCTTCATGCGTTTCTTATCAATGATCAGCATGGATACGGTCTGTTTGTTGGCATCCAGCAGCTCCTGCTGTTCCGCCTGTTTCTTCTGCGCTTTCTTTCCTAAGAAATATAATACTGCGATGATAATGGCAAGTACTATTACGATAACTAATAATGTGATTGCAACCGGACTCATTTTACAGTCCCTCCTTTGGTTAATCGGAACAAATCCTGACGAAAATTTGATCCCATGTCGTATTGTAACATATATTTATCATGATATGCAACTATTTATCACGGTGTATATTACGGCATTTTTCACATGAACAGCTCAATCGGGATTTGCACAATTTTAAGGTTTTGACATTTTTTTGGGAAGGTAAGGGACGAAACTTTTCGGAATCCCAAAATAATGCTATTATGTAACTATTCTGAATAATTACATTTCTATTTGGACGAAAAGTTTATGGGTGGGCAGTTATGATAAAAGTATTGATCGTGGATGATGAATATATTATGCGGCAGGGATTGAAGTATATGATCGACTGGGAGCAGGAAGGTTTCGAGATCGTGGGAGAAGCTACCAACGGCGCGGAGGCACTGCAATGTATCGAAACGCTGTCCCCACAGATCATTCTCTGTGATATTGTGATGCCGCAGCTGGATGGCGTGGATTTCTCGGAGGCGGTACACAGGATGTACCCGAAGATCCAGACGATTATCTTAAGCGGCTACGACAAATATGAATATGTGCGGCACACGCTGATCAATGGTGTGGTGGATTATATCTTAAAGCCCACGCTGAATCCGGAAGAACTGCGGAAGGCATTACAAAAAGCAGTGGATCGCATTCCGGGAGCCAAGATGGGTGCAAGTTCCGGAGAGGTACATTATGAGCATTTGGTAGAGCGCTATCTGCTGGGACATGACAGTGAGTGGAATGGGGAAGCGGACAGAAAAATCTTTCCGCAGTCCTATCTGCGGCTGCTTGCGGTAACCGGTGGCAGGGAAACGGATAATGATCAGAACATTCACGAAGTATTGTATCAGAAATTAGTAAGAGAACTGGACGGAGAAGCATTTGCTTCTGTGGGAAAATTGTGGCTGTCTCTGAAAGAAGGCATGATCTGCATTGTTTTGAATTATGAATTGTCGGCGGAAAAGAGTATTTTGGCAGCTTTAGAGAATGTTATGCCCAAATTGCAGCTGTTGTGTCCCAGCGTATTCAGCGTCCTGAGCAGACGCATAGATCGTCCGGAGAAGCTTCGCGAAGTATATCAGCAGGATATTTTGAAAAACGCGGAGAAGGCATTTTATTATAAAGGAAATAGTTTTCTGACCGTGACCGGCGGTACGGAAGAGGATGCAAAACAGATCGAAAAATTTGATTTCTTCAAATATAACCACATGCTGAACAACAAACAGTATAAAGAAGCTGTTGCACTTCTGGGGGAATACAATGCCCGGGCTGTGGAAGGACAGATGGATGTCTATCGCCTGAAGAATCAGATCAAGAACATGATTTATCATTTTCTGGATTTCTTACAGTTGGGAGATGAGGTGCAGGAGGAATACCGGAAGAAATATTTCAGATCCATTAATAAGGCACTTTACGCCGAGGATTATCTGGAATGCGTAGACGGTATTTTGTGCGAGATAGAAAAATTATCCGGTCAGAACGGGCAGCAGACAGATGAACGGATTGACAAAATACTGGCATACATAGAGAAAAATTACAAGGAAGACCTGAAACTGGAAGACCTGGCCAGTGAATTTTCATTTAACTATCATTATCTGTCGGCATATTTCAGTCAGCAGATGCAGGAGGGATTCAGCGATTATCTGAATCGTGTGCGCATCAATCAGGCGTGCAGACTGTTGCAGGAGAGCAGCCTTCCCATCTCTCAGATCAGCAGTGAGGTGGGATATGCGGAGCACAGCTATTTTTGCCGTGTATTTAAGAAAATCACAGGAGAGACACCGTCGGTATGGAGACGAAACGCGTAAGAGAAGACAGAAAAAAAGAGTGGTGGAACAGTTTCTCCGTCAGAATTCTGGGAATGGTGCTGTTGGGAATTCTCCTGATCGCTGTTCTGGTCAGCTGTATGGTATTGGGGATGTCTAAGAATGTATTTACAGATACTTACGGAAGATCCCAGGAGAAGGTATTTTTACAGGTGGAAGAGGAATGGAACTCTTTTCATAAGAATCTGCAGAACATCACAGATGCCATTGATGCAAGCTGGGCTTTCCGCCTGTATCTGACGGAAGGGGATCATTTCGACAATGTGCGGACATTCCAGAATATCTATCAGATGGAGAAAGATCTGGAACAGAGTAAGGCTTCGGATCTGGAACGATTGAATATTCTGGTCATGGGAGTCGGCGGAAAGCATTATCTGTCCAGAACGGAGACGATTACGGCAACGGATCAGGAGATCTGGGGCAGCCGGCCGGTACTTCTCGCAATACAGGAACCGGAGATTTTGCATTATACCTATTCTCATGGAGCGTATACGGCAACAGGCAGGGATACGGATGTGATTATCGTGTCCAAGGCATTGTATTATCATGAGAGCAAAGAAATCTATGGTGTGGTATTGATTACACTGTCCATGGATGAACTGAAACGGTATTATGATTATTTTGCCACGGATAACACGAATATTTACCTGGTGGACGAAGAAAACCGCATTATTTGTTCCAGCGATGCTTCCCGGGTAGGAACGATCGCGGACAGCGCGTGGTACCGACAGGCAGAGAAGACCGGTCAGGGCAGATTCCGGATGCGGGAAAACGGCGTATCGCTTACGGTAATGCAGCGGGAACTGCAATATCTGGGCTGCAGACTGTATGGTGTGACAGACAACGACCTGGCATTGGGACGGCTCTATAATATGCCGCTTCTGATTTTGCTGTGTGCCGGTGTCGGTGCGGTGATTCTGATATTGTGTCTGTTCTATACCAGGCAGACACTGCATCCGCTGTCGGAGCTGGTGCAGCGTATGGGTGAGATCCGTAAGGGTGATTTTGACCAGTATATGCCGGTGGAGGGAACGACGGAAGTACAGGAACTGGCGGCTACTTATAACTATATGCTGGATGACCTGCAAAGCTATATCAATGAACTGATGGAGACGCAGAAAGCGCGGAGAAAATCAGAGATTAAGGCATTGCAGATGCAGATCAATCCGCATTATATTTATAACACGCTGGCAAGCATCAAGTGGCTGGTCTATCAGAATGACAGAGAACGGACGGTACAGACCATTGATGCGTTTATCAGTCTGCTTAGGAATACCATCAGCAATACGGATGAATTTATCACTATAGATCAGGAAGTGCAGAATCTGGAAAACTATATTCTCATCAATCATACCCGTTACGGGGATGCGGTGCAGGTGGAATTCTATGTGTCCCGGAATTGCAGAGACTGCCTGCTGCCGAAGATGATTTTACAGCCGTTTGTGGAGAATGCCTTTTTCCATGCATTCCCGTCCGGTCGCAGCGGTACGATAGAGATCTATATGAAGCAGAAGGAAGAGGAACTGGAGATCAGGATCGTGGATGACGGTGTCGGCATGGAGCAGAACCGTGCCGAGGAAGCTGTCAAGCAGGACAGAAACAAGGAACATTTTTCCGGAATCGGTATCCACAATGTACAGGAACGACTGGAACTGCTGTATGGAAAACAATACGGGGTGTCCGTCAACAGCAGCCCGGAAGAGGGAACGGAAGTTATCATACGCCTGCCGGCAAACAGACGGCAGGAAGAAGGGAGCCGGAAAGAAGATGATAAATAGAAATCATAAGAGAAAGTTGTTAGCCGGTATTTTACTGATGACGACTTTTCTGGGCGGCTGTGGAAACCGGGCTGTTACAGAAAATCCACAACGGGAAGAAATCGTGATCTGGACCTGGGATGAGACTTTTAATGTAAAAGCCGCAAAAATAGCGGCAAAGATGTATGAAGAGGAATATCCGGACCTGCAGATCCAGGTGATCACCAAGGAGCGTGAGGAGATCCAGGCAGATGTCAAAAATCTTCTGTCCGCAGAACTGTATGAAGATCTGCCGGATATCATTATGCTGGAGGATTACGATGTGCAGGAGATGCTGGCACAGTTCGATGATGAATTCGTGGATCTGACAGACCGGATGAATTATGACAAGTTTGTGGATTATAAGAGAAAACTGTGTTCCCGGAACGGCAGAATGTACGGGATTCCCTTTGACAGCGGCACAGCGGCACTCTTTTATCGCGCGGATCTGCTTGCGGCGGCAGGATATACGGAAGAAGACATGCAGAATCTGACCTGGGACAGATACATCGAGATCGGGGAAGAGGTCTATCGGAAGACGGGAATCCCCATGCTGACGCTGGATCCTACGGATTTTCCTCTCGTAAGAGTCATCATGCAGAGCTGTGGACAGTGGTATGTTGGGGAGGATGGCGCGGCGGTTACGATTGAGTATAACCGGGCGCTGTATCAGGCAATGGAGATTTATAGACGGCTGTTGGAGAGTAATGTGGGACACAGCGTAAACGGCTGGAATGAATTTATCTCCGCATTCCAACAGGGAGAAGTGGCTTCTGTGATCAGCGGCGGCTGGATCATATCCAGTATCAAGGCGAGACCGGAGCAGGAGGGACTGTGGCGGATCGCGCAGATTCCCGTAGTTGCGGAGAATGAAGCCGCGGTAGCGGCCTCCAATGTAGGCGGCAGCGGCTGGTACGTGCTGAAACATTCCGCACATTCCGAAGCGGCAACGGATTTCATTGTTTCCATGTTCGGAGAGAACGATGCACTTCTGGATCAGCTGATCACGGAGATTGGAATCGTTCCGGCGGTAAAAAATCCTACTATGTTTGCCAATTACGAGACGCAGGATCCATTCTTCGGAGGGCAGCAGGTGACAAAACTGCTGACGGAGCTGGAGACACAGATCCCGGTAGTGAATTACGGAAGTAAGACTTATGAGATAGAAGATATTCTGGAAGCGGAATTCCAGAATGTCTTGGTAGATGATGATCTGCAGACCTGTTTGCACAGGGTGCAGGAAAAAGCGGAAGCGGTTGCCAGGGAGTGATCCCGGCAGCCGTTTTTCTTGCTATCAAAGAAAATTGGTAACCCTTCAGATCTTCCTTCGCAAAATCGTATCTTCGTAAAATAAGAAAATTTTCTAAAAAAAGTGCAACTCATTTTTCAAGTATCCCAATTAAGTGAAAATTGTGATTAACATAGTGTTACCGTCCGGCACTTCTAAAATGGTAAGCTCTTATTGTAAACGAAATACCACTGAAAAAAGCGGTGGAAACGAACAAAATTGGGAGGTTACTATGAAGAAAAAAGTATTATCGATTCTGATGACAGCCATGATGGCTCTGTCCCTTGCAGCTTGTGGCAGCACAGACAACGGTGCAGCACCTGCGGCAGGAACCGAAAGCCAGACACAGGCAGCAACCGAGAGCACAAAGACAGATGCAGATGCACCTGCCGGAGAGCAGACCTTAAAAGTATGGTGCTGGGACTCCTTCAACGTAGATGCCATGAAGACTGCAGGGGCTATGTATGAAGCAGAGCATCCGGGAGTATCCATTGTTGTAGAGGAGACCTTATCCAAGGATATCCAGACGATTGTACAGACCTGCGCCATGAGCGGCCAGCTGGACTCTCTGCCTGACGTATTCCTGATGGATGACCAGGTATTTACCAAATATCTGCAGAACTATCCCGAAGTATTCGCAGACCTGACCGATTCCGGAATCGCCTTCTCTGATTTCGCAGCTTCTAAGGTAGCAAACTCCGTAAGTAATGGCAAGAACTTCGGTGTTCCTTACGACAGCAATACCGTCATTGCCTGCTACCGTACCGATTATCTGGAGCAGGCAGGCTATACCGTAGATGACCTGACCGACATCACCTGGGATCAGTTCATTGAGATCGGTAAAGTGGTAAAAGAAAAGACCGGTATGCCGATGCTGACCAATGTACAGGGCGAGCCCGATCTGTTAAACATGATTTTACAGTCCGCAGGCATCTCCGTATTCGATGAAAACGGCAAGATCGATCTGGTAGACAACGAAGGCTTAAAGGAAGCAATGAATGTTTACATGACTCTGGTCAAGGAAGGCATTCTGCAGGAGCAGGTAGACTGGTCCGGTTATCAGGGTTCCATCAATAACGGTACTGTAGTAGGCACCATCAACGGTTCCTGGATCTGTGCAACGATCATGTCCACCGACCAGGCAGAGCAGGAAGGCAACTGGGCAGTGACCAACATGCCGAAACTGAACGATTATCCCGGTGCTACCAACTATTCCGCACAGGGCGGTTCTACCTGGGCAGTATGCTCCGCAACGAAAAACTATGACCTGGCTGTAGATTTCTTCAAGACTACCTGGGCAGGCAGCACAGACTTTTATGACAGCATTCTGACCGACCTGGGTGCTATCGCAACTTATCTGCCCGCTGCAGACAGCGAAGCTTATAATGAGAAGTCCGCATATTTCAGCGATGACACGATTTATTCCAAGATCGTATCCTACGGCGGCAAGATCCCTACTGTAAACAAGGGCATCTACTGGACAGAGGAAAAAGAAGCACTTGGTATTGCACTGTCCAAGGTTATTAACGGTAAATCCGATCTGGACGCAGCAATCGCCGAAGCACAGTCTACCGTAGAATTCAATACCGGTGAATAAGGACGACTAAAAATAGAAAGGATTGTTCAGCTATGAGAACTTCCGGGAGAACATCAAAACGACTTACCATCAATCAAAAATATAGTCTGACCGGCTGGGGCTTTTTAGCCCCGGCCGCAATCCTGATCTGTGTGATGAATTTCTATCCCATGGTTCAGGCGCTGATTCTTTCTTTCCAGACAGGTATCGGCAACAACCTGAAATTCGGAGGTTTCAGCAACTATGCCAGACTTTTGAAGGATCCGGTATTTACCACAGCGCTGGTAAATAACTTCGTGTATCTGATCATCCAGGTACCCATCATGCTGGTGCTGGCATTGATCCTGGCATCGGTACTGAATATGAAGGATCTGAAGGGAAAAGGAATCTTCCGTACGGCGATATTCCTGCCCTGTTGTACTTCCCTGGTATCGTATGCCATTATTTTCAAGACGTTATTTTCTTATGACGGCTATGTAAATACGGTCCTGATGAATCTTGGTTTCATCAGTGAGAGAGTCAACTGGCTCAGCCAGGAAGGCAGCGCCAAGGTGATCATCATTCTGGCACTGATCTGGAGATGGACCGGTTACAACATGGTATTTTACCTGGCAGGATTGCAGAATATTGATGATTCTCTCTATGAGGCGGCAAAGATCGACGGCGCCAATGCGGTACAGTCTTTCTTCAAGATCACGGTTCCCATGCTGAAACCGACGATCCTTTTAACGACGATCATGTCTACCAACGGTACCTTACAGCTCTTCGATGAGTCTGTGAACCTGACCGGTGGCGGACCTGCCAATTCAACACTTACCATGTCACATTATATTTACAAGGCATCCTTCGAGTATAACCCGCAGTTCGGTTATGCGGCGGCTATGTCTTATGTGATCTTTGTCCTGGTGGCAATATTAGCCTTTGTACAGATGAAAGTGGGGGATAAGAGATGAAACGAGTAAAAAAAATAGCGGCTTATGTGTTTCTGACAATAGCGTCCGTTATCTCTGTATTCCCGTTGTACTGGATGATTTCGGCTGCCACCAACAACAGCACGGATGTACTGGGAGGAAGACTTCTTCCCGGGCTCCACTTAATTGAGAATTACAAGGAGCTGATTCTGCAGCAGAATGTGGGAAGATCCTTTGCTAATTCGTTGTTTTATTCCTGCACACTGAGCCTGTTGTCCCTGTTAGTCTGCTCCATTGCCGGCTACGGCTTCGAGGTGTATCATGATAAATGGAAAGACGGAGTAATGTCGATCCTCCTGTTAGCTATGATGGTACCCTTCGCGGCAACCTTAATCCCCCTGTTTAAATTATTTACCGGCCTGGGACTGCAGAGCACCTGGATTGCTTATATCCTGCCGACGATCTCCACTCCTTTCCTGATTATGCTCTTCAGACAGAGCACCAGAACCTTCCCAAGGGAGATCATAGAGGCGGCCAGAATCGACGGGCTCAGTGAAATCAAGATTTTTGCACAGCTGTACTTCCCTACCATGAAGTCCACCTATGCGGCAGCTATGACGGTAACCTTCATGAATGCATGGAACAACTACCTCTGGCCCAAGGTCATCATGATGTCTGCGGATTCCCAGACGATGCCGATGATGGTAGCCAACCTGTCTGCCGGCTACAGCATTGATTACGGTGTGCTGATGTTAGGCGTGCTGATCTGTTCACTGCCGACGGGAATCCTGTTCCTGATCTTGCAGAGAAGCTTTACCAACGGTATTCTGGGTGCGGTGAAAGGATAAAACAGAATAAGGAAACGTATTTTTTCAAAAGGCGGAAAGTGCATGACAATGTATTTTCCGCCTTTTTTATGGATTTATTGAGGGAATGGCCCAAATGGGGTATAATGAGCGTAGCAATATAAGAAATAAATCATATCACGGAAAAATGAGGGGCTATGAATAATACTTTAGAAATGTTGAATACCGGAGTACGTTTTTTCTTCGCACATCTGGTGATCTGGAATATGCTGTTTGCCATCGTGATCGTCTTTTTCCAGAGACGCGATCCCAAGAGCGTCTGGGCGTGGCTTTTGCTGCTGTACTTTATTCCGGTGCTGGGCTTTGTATTTTACCTGTTGCTGGGGCAGGATATGCATAAGCGGAAAATGTTCCGGAACAAGGAAGTGGAAGACCATATCGGGGAAGACATCCGCAGACAGGAGTATCGTCTGAAGACCGGGGACGAACAGGAACTGGACGGGAATATCAAGGGCTATGAAGATCTGGTCATGTATAACCTGGAGACCGGAAGCGCGGTGCTGACCAAGGATAACGATGTGGATATTTTCATTGACGGCAATGAAAAATTCCGTGCATTAAAAGAAGACCTGCGTAAGGCGGAGCATTTTATTCATATCCAGTATTACATTATCAAAAATGATGTGGTATTCAATGAAATCAAGGATATTCTGATCGAGAAAGCAACGCAGGGTGTGGAAGTCCGGGTGCTGTTCGACGCCATGGGCTGTCGGTCCGTGCGGCACAGCTACTGGAAAAAGCTGAATGCAAAGGGAGTGCAGACGGCGGAATTCTTCCCGGCACTGCTTCGAAGACTTCAGCTGCGTATCAATTACCGCAACCATCGTAAGATTGTCGTAATCGATAATAAAGTGGCTTACGTCGGCGGCTTCAATGTGGCCAAAGAATATATTGATCTGGATGAAAAATTCGGTCACTGGAGAGACACGCATCTGCGGATCCGCGGCAGTGCGGTATTAAGTTTACAGGTGCGGTTTATCCTGGACTGGAACTATGCAGCCGGAGAAAATCTGCTGGAGAAGAAAGCATTGTTTCAGGGGACACGAGCCGGGAATCGGGATCATTGCGATCTGCAGATCATCAGCAGCGGACCAGATAAGACGACACAGCAGATCCATGACAACTACTTACGTCTGATCAACAAGGCACAAAAGAGCATTTATATCCAGACACCGTATTTTATCCCGGATGAGGCGATCCTGAATGCGCTGATGATTGCAGTGAAATCCGGAATAGAAGTAAACATCATGATCCCCTGCATGCCGGATCATCCGTTTGTCTATTGGGCGACGTATTCCTATATCGGTGATATGGTCATGGCGGGAGCGAACTGCTATACTTACAACAACGGATTCCTGCATAGCAAGGGCATGATCGTGGACGATAAAGTGTTGTGTTACGGAACCGCCAACATGGATATCCGCAGTTTCGCATTGAATTTTGAAGTGAATGCGGTGATCTATGATGAGAAAAAGGCGAAGGAAATGGTGGATATTTTCCGGAAAGATCTGGAAGTCTGCCGCCAGATCACGAAGGATTATTATGCAGGCAGAAAGCTGAAAATACGCGTGAAGGAGCAGGTATGCAGACTGCTGTCACCGCTTCTGTAAAGTTGTTCATCTGCTCATATTTTACAATAGAAAAGTGCTAGGAAAACAGCAGGGAATGTGTTATAATGGCGGTTGCATAAGCAATTCTGCCGGAGAAAACGCCTTGAACAGTTGGAAAACGTTGTACCGGGTTCGCAGAAATGATATGCGCAGAATATCAGGATATAGAAAGGTATAGGAAGCAACAGAATGAAGAAAAAGATATTAGGACTTCTGGCAGCAGTGTTGAGCGTAGCCATGCTTGCAGGCTGCGGAGCAAAGGATACAGGAGATGGCACCGGCGCAGCGACCGGCACCGGAACGGAAAGTACCGCATTGAAGGATCTGGATGTGGACAAGTATGTGACCCTTGGAGAGTACAAGGGGCTGGAAGTAGCCGTAGACAGTGTGGAAGTGGATGAAGACGAGTGGGATACTCTGGTAAATAATGTATATTACGGCAACATCACGGCAGACAACGGCGGTATCAAAGACCGTGCGGTAGAGACCGGAGACACTGTAAATATTGATTATGAAGGCAAAAAAGACGGCGTTGCATTTGAAGGCGGCACAGCACAGGGATATGATCTGACCATTGGATCAGGATCTTTTATTGATGGATTTGAGGATGGACTGATCGGTGTGATGCCGGGAGAAACCGTAGATCTGGATCTGACCTTTCCGGAAGGCTACAAGAGTGAAGAACTGGCAGGACAGGCAGTGGTGTTTACTGTAACAGTGAATTACATTCAGCCCGCACAGGATGGCAACCTGAGTGATGAGATCATCAGTAATTTCGGTATTGACGGTGTCACCAATGAAGAAGAACTGCGCCAGTATGCTTATGATTATCTCAATGAAAATGCACAGCAAAATTATGAGACCAATGTACAGCAGGCAGTGATGGATGCGTTTATGGCAAATAATACCTTTACTACCGTGCCGGAAGCCCTGGTACAGAAGTATTCCGATGCAGCGGAGAGCAGTATTACCTCCATGGCATCTTCTTACGGTGTGGATGGAGATACTTTTACCCAGTATTATTATGGACAGGATCTGGATACTTTTCTGTCTACCTATGCTGAGGAGACCGCAAAGCAGGATATTGCCCTGCAGGCAGTGGCGAACAAAGAGAATCTGAACATCAGTGATGAAGAGCTGGATCAGATGTTGCAGGAGCGCGCCGCAGCGACAGGCTATGATACGATCGAAGAATATATCGGAGAGACTTCCAAGGAAGACTACAGAGAATATTTCCTCTATGATAAGGTAATGGATTATCTGGTAGAGAACGCCAAGATTACCAACAACTAAGCCTTAGAAAAAAGTATGTGACCGGCGAATAGGATGCGGGCCGGTTCAGATAGAGCACGTCGCAGCGTGCGGATAGGAAAAGATATGGAATTAACAGACATCAGAGACCTTCACAGAGAAAAAGAATCCTACATCGGTAAAGAAGTTACCGTAGGCGGCTGGGTGAAGAACAATCGTGACTCCAAGAACTTCGGTTTCCTGGTGATCAACGACGGAACTTTTTTTGAGCCTTTGCAGGTAGTATACGGAGACGGTCTTGCGAATTTCCAGGAGATCTGCAAGATCAACGTCGGTGCAGCAGTTGTGATCCGCGGTACCATCGTGGCTACCCCCGAGGCAAAGCAGGCATTTGAGATGCAGGCAGCAGAAGTAATCGTGGAAGGACCTTCTACTGCAGATTATCCTTTACAGAAAAAGAGACACTCCTTCGAGTATCTGCGTACCATCTCTCACTTAAGAGCACGTACCAATACTTTCCAGGCAGTGTTCCGTGTCAGATCCCTGATCGCTTATGCAATCCACACCTTCTTCATGGAGAGAGGCTTTGTCTATGTGCATACTCCTCTGATCACCGGCAGTGACTGTGAGGGTGCCGGCGAGATGTTCCAGGTAACCACGTTGGATCTGAACAATGTACCGAAGACTGAGGACGGAAAAGTGGATTATACCCAGGATTTCTTCGGAAAACCTGTAAATCTGACCGTAAGCGGACAGCTGGATGTAGAGACTTATGCATTTGCATTTAAGAATGTATATACCTTCGGACCTACCTTCCGTGCAGAGAATTCCAACACCACCCGTCATGCGGCTGAGTTCTGGATGATCGAGCCGGAGATCTGTTTTGCTGATCTGAAGGATGACATGATCCTGGCAGAGAGCATGCTGAAATATGTGATCCGTTATGTACTGGAAAATGCTCCCGAAGAGATGGCTTTCTTCAACCAGTTCGTGGATAAGGGGCTGATCGAGAGATTACAGCATGTGGTGAATTCCGATTTCGGTCATGTCACCTATACCGAGGCGATCAAGATTCTGGAAAAGCACAACGACGAGTTCGATTACAAGGTATTCTGGGGATGCGATCTGCAGACTGAACATGAGAGATACCTGACGGAGAAGGAATTCAAGAGACCGGTATTCGTAACCGATTATCCGAAGGAAATCAAGGCTTTCTATATGAAACTGAACGACGACGGCAAGACCGTAGCCGCTATGGACTGTCTCGTACCCGGTATCGGCGAGATCATCGGCGGCAGCCAGCGTGAGGACAACCTGGAGATCCTGGAGAAGCGTATGGAAGAGCTGGGACTGAACAAAGAAGATTATCAGTTCTATCTGGATCTGCGCCGCTACGGTTCCGCACGCCACGCAGGATTCGGACTGGGCTTCGAACGCTGCGTCATGTATATCACCGGAATGGGTAACATCAGAGACGTTATCCCGTTCCCCCGTACTGTAAATAATTGTGACCTGTAATATATCCGGAGTAACGTATCATTTTGAAAGATATGCGGTGGATGCTTGCATACATAAGCATATCTGACAAAATGTATGTTACGAAGTAACCACATTCGCAAAAGGTAAGCATCGTAGATGCGATTTTGCGAATGCGGTACTCCGGATAGATTACAAGGTGTGGAGTACTAAAAACGGAGTAACATATGAAGAAAAACACCACTGTCAGAAAAGTAAATAAAGCAAAGAGAAAGTGTATCTGCTATTTCCTTCTGGCAGCGGTGATGCTGTCTGCCACCGGTTCCGTCTGGGAATCTCCCGCGGAGACGGTACAGGCGGCCCCCTCCATAAGTGAGTTACAGAACAACATCAACAATCATCAGAACCAGTTGAACAATATCAACAGCCAAATCAATTCGCTGCAGGATGAACAGGATCTGGTGCAGGAGAAGATCGATGACCTGAATGCGGAGATCATCAATACGATGACCAGTATCGGCATGAAGGAAGATGAAATTGCAGCAAAAGAAACAGAACTTGCCGATAAGCAGGTACAGATCGACCAGACCCAGGAAGAATATAATGTAGCGAAGGCACAGGAAGAGAAACAGCACGATGACATGATCACCAGAATGCGCATGATGTATGAGAACGATTCTTCCGAGAATTACGTCAACCTGCTATTGCAGGGCGGCGGCCTAAGCGGAATGCTGAACCGCATGGACTTCGTAGAGAGTGTCTATGAATATGACCGTCAGAAATTGCAGGAATACGAAGAGACCAAAGAGCAGGTTCTGGCACTGTGGAATCAGCTGGAAGAAGAGAAGACACAGCTGCAGGCAGATAAGGAGCAACTGGAAGCCGATAAGGCAGATCTCGAAAATCAGAAATCCGAACTGGATGTAATGCTGGCAAAGAAAAAGCAGGAGTCCGCGAATTATGATGCCGAGATTAAGAAAGCCAGACAGGAAGCTTCTGTGGCAAAAGCATTGCTGCAGCAGGAGCAGAAACAGTTGAAACAGCTGCAGGCACAGGCGCAGCGTGGAAATACTGCGGCGGCGACCGGCAGTTATACCACGACCAACTATACTTCCGTCATTGATAACGCATCCGGCAGTGATATGGGAAAACGCCTTGCCAAGTATGCCTGTCAGTATATCGGTAATCCTTATGTGGCAGGAGGAACGAGCCTGACGAACGGTGCGGACTGTTCCGGATTTACTTTTCGGGTGTACAGTGATTTTGGTTATAGCATTCCCCGAACCTCTTATGAGCAGAGAAGCTGCGGAACCGGTGTGGATTACAGCAATGCACAGCCGGGAGACCTGATCTGCTATGACGGTCATGTGGCTATGTACATCGGCGGAGGCCTGATCGTGCACGCCAGCACACAACGTACCGGTATTAAGGTCAGCAACGCAAATTACCGACCGATTCTGGCAGTGAGAAGAGTTGTGTAACAGACAACGGATAAATTGAAGATTTGACATTTGAAAATCCCTTGTTTTCACAGAAAACAGGGGATTTTTTTTACACCGGACCAGCCGAGATTGTTAAAAATAACCAAAAGTAATTATTGTTGAAAACGTACATAGACAAAGACTAAGAGCTGTGATAGGGTGTAAGTGTCCGGAACGAAAGATGTGCCGGAAGATTAGAAATTTCTGAGATAAGAATTCTTAAATAGGCCGTTCGGCCGATGATTTCCAATGTTTTTGAAAAAGATACCTTTTATTTTTGTACGCAAATTTGTAACCATTTGGAGTCAAATAGGGGATCTGAAAGAATGGTTATACGAATGATATTTTGAAAATTATGAATTGCTACAACAATGTGATGGAAAGCAACCGGTGTGTTAAGAGTTAGGATACGATCATGGGGGATACATGACATACGAAGAATTTAAGAGAGAATTGTGCCAGAATGTACAGGCAATGGAAACGGCACGGGATAAGAAAATTCGATTGCTGGAGCAGTATATGGTGTCTGCGGATGCGGCAGCGGCGCATATGCTGAATTTGATGAACCGATATTTATACGGGAGGGAAAATGTATGGATCAGAGAAGATATGTTGTGCGCATTATGGATGACAGATACGGAAGAGAAGATACAATATTGGCTGGCACAGCCCTTATACGAAAGATACGGGCAGGAAGGCTGGCAGGGGATCCTGCCGGAGATATCTGCCGGACTTGAGGATACCGGAGAAGAGAAAGAGCTGTTACTTACAGAAGAACGGCTCAGCTATGCTACCTGCAGAAGTCACATGATCATGCGCCCGATAAATTTCGACA
Source organism: uncultured Acetatifactor sp. (assembly GCA_934394665.1). Taxonomy (GTDB): domain Bacteria; phylum Bacillota; class Clostridia; order Lachnospirales; family Lachnospiraceae; genus Acetatifactor. The sequence continues at coordinate 33,153 of CAKRRS010000017.1, forward strand.
GGCACAGACAGGAACTGGGAGCAGCTGTCTATCGCAAAATCGGGGATATGGCGCTGGTACTGTATCTGCTTACCTGCGAAAAGAATCAAAGCAGCTTTGCGATACAATTATCCAAAGATGCGATCACTACATGGAGAATGACAGAGAAACAGCTGATTACGGAGGCCCTTATGAATGCCTGTCGGAAAATGCCGCCGCGGTTATTCCTGGGCGATGACAGACGGGCACATTTCCCTTATGCGGAAGGAATTCTTCTGCCGGAAGAAAAGGGACAGCAGACACTGATTACGCCATGGAATTCCACAGAAGCAAAAAAGGGTTATCTACTGACGACAACAGAGCGAATCCATGGTGCAGCAGCATTTTTCTATCCGGGAGTAAAAGATATCCTTGCTGAGAAATTAGGCGGCGATTATTATGTCGTATTCCCGAGCCTGCATGAAGCGATGATTCATCCGGTAAGCTGCAGCAATGCCAGGGAGATCAGAACTTCCCTGCAGCATATCAATGCGGTCTACGGGGAGGGAGAGATGCTGTCGGACAGGGTGTTCTGCTATCATAAGAACCGGAGATTATTGCAGCTATTGTAAGCAATATGACTTGTAAACGGAAAATAAAATCGCTATACGATTGATAAATATAGGAAGGCGGTGGAGAGGATGGAACAAATGCAAAATCAAGAATTGTGTATTTTATTGGATTCCTTACTGGCATTGCTTGAAACCAATAACACTGAAAAAGCCAAAGAAGTAATACAGAACGCAATTAAAAGAATTGATAAAGGAATGACAACCAGTACAAAAGAGTGAAATGAAAAAAGGAGAACAGCTTTTGTCAGGCTGCTCTCCTTTTGCTGCTTATTCTACACTCGGATTTTCCATCAGGAAATTCATAAATTTTCCTTCATCAGAGCTGTCGGAGCAGAATAACTCAAGCTCATCGCCATGATCGCCAAGCAGAGCGGCAATGGCAATATACTGGGAAAGTTTACTTTTTAAATTAAAAATGTCACCGTCTACGGATCTCAAAGTAACATCCCCATTACAGCTGTCGACGATAGAAAGAAATTCATTTACCTGTTCGATTTTAGTTAATTTCATAAGAAACCTCCTTTTATGTGTGTATACAATGATTGTAAAAATAAAATGGTTACAAACATTATACTTTTTGGGAAAGGTAATTGCAAGAAGTTGTTTGGGTACCTGACAGAACCGGCAGATGCATTCAGATGTTTTCCAACATGGTTTTCACACATTAACGTATTGCATTGTAATGATAATAAAGGTACAATAGAACTATTCAGAGACGAGGTCATTTTCATGAAATCACGAAGCATGTCTGCATAATGAGTGTATTTATGAAAATGGTGTTCTGATTTTTTACGGAATATAAAGTAAAGGGAGTTACAAGCGATGGAAAACGTATATATGATGGGAAACGGAGCAATCGCACTGGGAGCACTGGCAGCGGGAGTAAATCTCGTGGCAGGTTATCCCGGCACCCCGTCTTCCGAGATCATTGAGACAATTGCAAAATACCCGAAGGAAGGACGTCATATTGAGTGGTCGGTCAATGAAAAATCGGCTATGGAAGTGGCCGCCAGTGCGGCATATGCAGGTGCCAGAAGTCTTGTGACCATGAAACAGGTGGGACTGAATGTGGCATCGGATCCGCTGATGTCACTTGCTTATGTCGGCGTCAAAGGCGGCATGGTGATCGTATCTGCGGACGATCCGGGTCCCATTTCTTCCCAGACGGAGCAGGATACCAGAAGATTTGCGGAATTTGCCAGAATTCCGGTATTCGATCCCACCTCTCCGGAAGAAGCATTTACCATGATTCAGGAAGCGTTTATCTATTCTGAAAAATATAAGACACCGGTGCTGTTTCGCCCCACGACCAGAATCTGTCACGCCTATGCTGATATCGCAGCCCCGGACGAGATCAAAGCGCATGCCTATGAGGGATTTGTCAAGGATTCTAAAAAGTGGGTAATCTTCCCCAGATTATCCTATGCGAACCACGCAATGATTGAAACAAGAAATGTGGAGATCGGTGATGATTTTTCCGCAAGCGGCTTTAATGAGGTGTCCGGTTCTTCCGAATGCAAAAAGGCTGTATTTACCGGTGGTGTCAGTTTCGCCTATGCTAAGGAAGCCCTGGCAGATCATCCGGAAATCAAACTCTGTAAGATCGGAACACCGTATCCTTTTCCGGAAAAATTCGTACTGGAAGCATTGCAGGGTGTGGAAGAGGTCATGGTGCTGGAGGAACTCAGTCCTTACATCGAGGAAAAGCTTCTCATGCTTTGCGGAAAGCATCAGTTAAAAGTAAAAATATACGGGAAACTTACCGGGCATGTACCGGCAAGCGGAGAGAATTCCTACGAGTTGTCACAGCAGATATTGGGACAATTCCTGGGACTTACACTGGCAGATCCGGTAATCGATACCACAGATGCACCCCAGCTGCCGGTGCGTCCGCCCGTGTTATGCGCAGGGTGCCCACACAGAGCATCTTTCTATGCGGTAAAACAGGCAATGAAAGGCAAAAAGAGCTATTTTTGCGGTGATATCGGATGCTATACCCTGGGCAATGCAATGCCTCTGGATATGTGTGACACCTGCCTGTGCATGGGTGCCGGCGTTACGATGGCACAGGGATTCCACTGGGTGGATCCGGGAATGGAAGGTGCGGCATTTGCATTTATCGGCGATTCCACATTTTTTGCCTCCGGAATCACGGGTGTCGTGAATGCGGTTTATAATGAAGCGAATGTCGTGATCTGTATCCTGGATAATTCCACGACAGCGATGACCGGTCATCAGCCGCACCCCGGAACGGGACGCAACATGATGGGGGATATCGTAGAGAAGGTAAGCATTGAGAACATTTTAAAGGGAATCGGACTTAACTTTGTAAAAACGGTGGATCCGCTGCACATGGAAGAGGCTGTTGCAACCGTCAGAGAAGCAGCGGCCAAGAAGGGTGTGAAAGCGATTATTTTCAAGTCTCCCTGCATTGCCATCGTCAAGAGCAATAAAAAGGCGTCAATCTCCGAAAAATGTATTCAGTGTGGAAAATGCATCCGTGAGATCGGCTGTCCGGCGATTGTAAAGATAGACGGCAAGGTGACGATAGACAGCAACCTGTGTACCGGCTGCAATCTCTGCGGACAGATCTGTCCGGTAGAAGCTATCAGGGTAAACGAATAATGCTGTGAGTATGACAGGGAAGGAGAGATTCACCGGGAGTTATGATTGCAAGCGGCGAATCGTTGATACATATATGAAAAAAGATATTTTGATATGCGGCGTGGGCGGACAGGGAACGGTCCTGGCATCAAAACTGATCGCGGCAGCCGCCATGGAAGAAGGAAATACGGTACATTCCGCCGAGACCATCGGCATGGCACAGCGAGGCGGTTCGGTAACGAGCCACGTGCGTATCGGAGAAGCGTATTCACCTTTGATCCCCAAGGGCAAGTGTGATATGATCCTGGCTTTTGAGCCGGCGGAGGCGGTCAGAAATCTGCCTTATCTGAAGAAAGACGGGCTCGTGATCGTCAGTTCCGTTCCGGTAAAACCGACGACGGAATCCCTGCATGAGACGGGATATGACGGCACGGAGATGATAGCGTATCTTCGGGAAAAATGTAATGTAATTGTAGTGGATTCCGAAGCACTCTGCGCCCGTTACGGAAGCAACAAGTATCTCAACGTGATTCTGTTGGGAGTGGCTGCAGGCTCCGGTGTGCTGGGCATCTCGAAGGAAGCGGTAAAGAGGGAAATCGAGAAGAGAGTACCGGGGAAGTATGTGGAAAATAACAGACAGGCGTTCGAAGATGGATTCGCTTATAATGTGTGAATGGTATAGCAATTAAAATTATATTATGGAAGAAAAGAGGGAAAATACATGAAATTAAATGAGACCCAGCTTACACAGGTAGATGCTCAGATCAAGAGACTGATCAGCGGAGACAGCTACTACGGGAAAAAGTACAAAGAACTGAATATCACAGGAATATCCAGTCAGGAAGAATTCGAAGCGTTACCGTTTTCCAGCAAAGATGACCTGCGGAATGCGTATCCTCTGGGAATACAGGCTGTGCCGGATGAAGAGGTGGTCAGAATCCATTCCTCTTCCGGAACCACCGGTAAGCCGGTCATCATTCCTTATACCGCAAAAGATGTGGATGACTGGGCAACCATGTTCGCCAGATGCTATGCAACTGCCGGAATTACGAAAAAAGACCGCATCCAGATCACTCCGGGCTACGGGCTCTGGACTGCAGGAATCGGTTTCCAGTTAGGATGTGAGAAACTCGGTGCCATGGCAGTTCCCATGGGTCCCGGCAACACAGATAAACAGATCCAGATGATGATTGACCTGAAATCTACCGTGATCACAGCGACTTCTTCCTATGCACTTTTGCTTTCGGAAGAAATCAATCAGCGTGGATTAAAAGATAAGATCTGTCTGAAAAAGGGCGTCATCGGTTCCGAACGCTGGAGCGACAAGATGCGTAAGAGCATCCGGGAGGGCTTAGGCATCGAACTGTATGATATTTATGGACTGACAGAGATCTACGGACCGGGCATCGGCATCAACTGTCCGGGAGAGACGGCAATTCATTACTGGGATGATTATGTGTACATTGAGATCATTAATCCCAAGACCGGAAAAAATGTACCGGATGGAGAAGAAGGCGAGATCGTCATTACCACTCTCGTAAAAGAAGGCGCACCTCTGATCCGCTTCCGCACCCATGATATCTCCCGTATCGTACCGGAACCCTGCCACTGCGATAAGTGCAGGAAATATCCCAGAATTGATATCATCAAGGGCAGAAGCGATGATATGTTCAAGGTACATGGTGTCAATATGTTCCCCAGCCAGATCGAGGAACTGCTGTCACAGGTAGACGGCGTGTCCAGCGAATACAACATTAACATCGCCCATGACGATGAGAAGAACAAAGACGTCATGCTCATCACCTGTGAAGCGGAAGGAAGAGTCAGCTTCGACAGAACGACCGCAAAACTGACAGAGTTGTTCAAATCCAAGATCGGCGTAACCCCGAAGATCACCGTAGTACCGGTGGGAACCCTGCCCCGCTCGGAGAAAAAGGCGAAGCGCGTGATCGATCACAGAGAACTGTAAGAGAAAATATCAAAACCCCTCAGATACTTTGATGCACTATAAAACAGTATTTGAGGGGTGTCTTTGATATCAGGCTTAAAATTTATTTTTTCGATTACTAGAGATTTTAGTAAAAAGACGGTATAATATATCATAAAGTGAAGGAGGTGTGTATATGCCGCAGACAATACAAAGTTTAGTAGAACAATATGTAGCCTGCATAAAAGAGATATATGGTGCCCATTTACGCGAGGTGATTTTATACGGGTCCTATGCCCGGGGGGACTACAATGCAGAGTCAGATGTCGATATTATGATATTGCTGGACTTGACAGATTATGACATAAAGGGCTATAGACACCAACTGTCCGATGCTACTTTTGAATTTAATATGGGACATGATATGGACATTAAACCGATAGCGAAAAATTTGGAACACTTTGAAAGATGGACAGAGAATTATCCGTTTTATGCAAATGTGAAAAGAGAAGGGATAACGCTATATGCAGCTTAATTCAAGGAGTATAAAATTTGGCATATAAATAAAATAGGACATTCTGTCGGTGCAGGATGTCCTATTTTTGTTTATAAGCAATGGAAACCTTAATAATATGCAACAGCGCTGGCTGCTGCACCGCCAATGATGGCAACCACGATTGCGAAAATCACAACCAGGATCAGAAGGCAGAAATAAGATCTTGCAAAGTTGCGCAGGTTCACATTTTTCGTGCCACCGAAAGAAAACACAAGCAACAGAATGAAGCCTACGATAGGGATAGAGAACAGGATCTCGTATCCGAAGTATCCCCACATGCTGATGGGACGATATTCAGGAGGGAGATTGTTGTAATCATTTGCCATAATAAGTACCACCTTTCCTCATAAGTGTGTGACAGACATAACATAAGCTGTCCGGTTATTATTTACCATTGCATTATATCACTGGTTTACGAAAAAAGATATTCTTTCGTGGAAAACGGAAGAGGAATAATTGTGGATAGAGGATATTAGGATGCAAAAACTTACATCAAAGGATAAAGAAGGAAGAATTTTGGTGAATGGAGTTTATAAGATTTGTAATATACCGGGCAATTGCAGTCGTAGTGAATGTTATAATGGTTGCGTCATAGATGCAATGATTAAACGGCTATATGAATTGGAACATGCGCAAAATAAAAAAGACTAATAAAAACACGAAATTCTGAAGTAGTGCCAATCTCTATCATAACCACTCAGATACTTTCATACACTGTAAAAAAGTATCCTGAGGGGTTTTCCTTTGAAAGACTATATTGAAGAACGGGCTATAGGGATAGCAGGCTATATCATTGACCACAACGCCACGGTGCGGCAGACAGCGAAGGCATTCGGCATCAGTAAAAGCACGGTACATGCAGTGGTAACAATACAGAACGATACAAAAGTAAAATAATATGGAGAATTGAATAGAATTGAAACAAGGGCACTCTCGGGTAGATATCAGGGAGTGCTTTTGTTATAATGAAATCAGGTAACCTTGAGTATTGGTGAGGGGAGATAGAAAATGACAGGAATATATGATTGCTTTGGTTATGGCTCGGGATATGATGTCTCTTTTGAAGAAAGGTACAAATTGATTAGAAAATCGGGATTTGATTGTGTAATGTTGTGGTGGAGCAATCAGTTTGGCAGAGGAGACGGTTATCAAGAGGATGTAAGATTAGCCAGAAGAGCTGGTTTATTTGTAGAAAATATCCATGCGCCTGTGCATGAGCAGAATAATCTGTCACTGGACAATTTGAGTGGTGAAGGCGTATTTCAAAGTTATCTACAATGTGTAGCGGATTGCTGTGAATATGATATACCGACCATGGTGATACATTTGCCAAATGATAATAATCCTTTAAATCAAACAGGAATCAGACGGTTGGCAGAACTTATAAACAAGGCAGAACAAAAGAATATTCAGATTGCTTTTGAGAATTTAAGTAACATTAAAAATTTGAAAATAGTTTTAAATAAATTTACTTCAAATAATGTAGGCTATTGTTATGATAGTTGTCATCATATAAATTATGCACCGGATGAAGATTTGTTGGGAAT
>CAKRRS010000018.1 GCA_934394665.1 uncultured Acetatifactor sp.
CATCCATACACTGTATACCTTGTCCCCGGTCTTCAGAGAAGCTCCCTCTTTGATCAGGCTTTCCAGTTCACGATATCCGGATTTTTCGATTGTATTCACAATCGTATCAATGCATTCGCGCTCAGTTTTCCCATGATCCAGGAATTCACGATACTGTGCATTTATTTTTTCCAGTTCCTTTAACTGTTTGGAAGAATAGGTCTCCCAGGTGTTTTTCTTTTCCATATTTATCCTCATTTCTGCAATCGCTGTCCGCGAAATGCATTTTTTATGATTATTACAACAGGAGAGGCAAAAAGCCTCTCCTTATCAGTGTACTACATTTATGTTTACAGTTCAATTCCCATCTGTCGGATTTTGCTTATGATTTTGACTTTGGGTCTGATCCGCAGTCTGATCGGTGCTTTCTGTTTTCCCACCAATCTCTGTATAATGTCTCTGTTTTCTCCGGATCCGTCTGATCTGTCGGATTCTTTTCCGGTTCTCCCTCACCAGTTCGCTTTGTGTGCTGGCACGGTTCACCAGTGCCCTGTTCACAGGACGGAAATACCGGTTCAGATACGCACCGATCAAAATGATGTACATACAGAAATACATCCACAGCATAATGATCACGATAATGGTAAGGCTGCCGTAGATACTATACCCTTTTCCGTAAGATACATACATGGAAAATCCCCAGGAGAACACACTCCATACAACTGCCGCAAAACAGGCGCCCGGAATCTGCTCTGTGAATTTTAATTTTGTATCCGGTATGTAGGCATAAATCAGTCCGAATAACAAGATTAACACTGCCCATACAAACAGGAAACGAAAATGCATCAAAAAGCTTACAAACATCTGCAGCTGCGGAATTCTATGCAATGCAATATCTACCAGCTGGTTACCGAACACCATCAAAAATAACGATAAAATCAGTACGACCAACATAATCAGCGTATAAAAGCTGGCAATAAAACGAATTACGAAATAATTACGTTTCTCTTCCACGCCGTTGACAGCATTTAATCCGCGCATCAATGCCATAACGCCTTTTGCTGCCGACCAGATCATGGCGATCAATGCCACCGACAGAATCCCCACCGAATTCTGATACACATCCACGACCAGACTCTCCACCATGGCATCCGCGATATCCGGCGTCATATCCGTAAACGCCGTTACCAGATTCTGTTCCGTAATGGGCGTATACGGGATGACCGAGCAGACCACCATAAGCATCGGAATCACCGACAAAAACAGAAAGAAAGCGGTGCTTGCCGCATAGGCACTAATATTCTGTTTTTTCATCTGTGCCGAAAAATCCAGCCAGATGCGAATCAGTTTCCGGAGCATATTTCACATCCCTCATAAAAAAAATTAAGAATCTGTTCAGCGTTTAGTCCCTGCAGTGCCATATTTTTGGCACCGTTCTGGCTCATTCCGACACCATGCCCGAATCCGCCGCCGATAATGTTATATCCTACCACATTTTTCTTATCATGGCTAGGTTCCATCACAAAAAAGCCGCTGGGAAGAAGGTTTGGCATGGAAACCTCACTGCCATCCTGCCTGACCGCTTTCGTCTTACCGTCACAAAGTACGGCTCGGATATTATATTCGGAGATCACCTTGAAGGTACCCTTGTCTGTGACAATCACAACTTCATCAGCCACGCCACCCGCGCCGCGTTTTACCAAAGAAATATCCTTTACCTTAGAAAATGGTTTCACTTCTTGACTGATATAGTCACCGTCCTTCAGGGTAAGGATCAATCGTTCATTCGCCTGATAGCGTTTCTGAAGTGTCTCGCACATCCGCTCTACGTCGATTTCTTTTACCTGATAAGACCAGCGATACCAGGCTTCCCGGGACTCATAATCTCCTGCCTGTGTGCTGCTGATAAATTCTCTGAACGTATCTTCCTCACCCAGATCTTCTTCCTGTGTCTCCGGTATCTTCCCGTATCCGTCTGCCATTGTCTGTTTATGTTCTATCCTGTCATTTTCTGTCTGTTCAAAATAGCTTGCATTCAGACGGTTGCTTTTCAGATAGGTGATTTTCTGCGCTTCTTCTGTTTTCCATATATTTGCCGTAGTGCCCACACCGCAGGATGTCGAATAATAATAAGTATCTGCCGGTGTTCCTTCGCTTGTCTTAATCAGGCTGCCATACGTCTCCTTCACTGCTGTTGTCGTGCTGTCAGATTCCGTAATATTGTTATAGACCTGATAAGAAGTACTATCGTCTACATGGGCACCGTACTGTGGATACGCAGCATGTAACATATGACCGTAGGCATAGGTCCTGGCACAGATTGCCTGCGCCTTCAGGGCCTCCAACGGATAAGAAGCCGGCATTTCACTGGGAACCACACTGTACAAATACTCCTCCAGCGGCAGTTCATTCACCACAGCAATTCCGTCCTGCGTCCGCAAAAGTTCCAACTGTCCTCTGTAAGCCGGTATTCCCTGACTCCTGTTGACATTGCATAGCCGGATTCTTCCGGTAAGCTGCGTCGGAATCACCTTGATCCTTTCCCCTGTAAAATAACTGCTGTCCGCAGTAATGCTTATCTCCTGTCCCTGTGTAATAAGTTCTTCCTGGACGTTTTCTCCGGAGCCGTATTGCAACAGGATATCGCAATCTGCAGAGAGTGTCACTGTTTGGTGCAACAGTTCCGCATAATCCGATGTTTTAAGAAGTACCCGGATATTCTCCATTGCATCTTCTCTGGCCAATAGGATTCCGCAGATTTCTCCGTTTTCTACCACAAAATCAGCAGCTGCATAGCCGATCGGCAGGTCTGCAATCGTACACATGGAAAGTTCCCCATACAACCGATATCCTTGATATGCAGGAGATACCGGGATTCTACCCTGACCTTCGATCTCAATACCGTGCTCGTCGGCTGACAGTACTTTCCCCGTCACTTTATCCTGCTTTAGGACAATTTCTGTGACTGCTTCGTCAGTAAGTTCCATATCTGCCAGTTGTTCCCTGCACTGACCGACTGATGAAACCACATTTTCTGCCATCACTGCGGAATCTATGGGAAATATCTTTTTCTTTCCCTCTACAAATACAGTAATCTCATTGTTCTGTATTTCCACGATCCATACATTTTTTACCATTCTCACCACAGGAATGTGTATAGGAATCTCTTCTTCCTGTTCCGGGATCTTATTTTCCTCATGAGAACAGCTATGTAACAGATTGAGGAAGAGCAAAAAAAGAAGAAATGCCAGTCCCAACACACAGAGGTATTTCTTCAGCTGTATTCTCTGTTCTTTCGAAAGTTTATGATAATTTTCAATGAATCTGCTTTTCTTCAAAAGGATACCTCACTAATTAAAAACAATCATTTATGCAGATTTTAAAAGAGCAGCCCCAAAGGACTGCTCTCTCATTTGTATTGTTATCCCCAAAATGCCGCCTCTTGCCTTTTGACTCCTAGCAATGCTAGGTGGGTAACCGCAACCAACCTTTTGCCTTCCCTTCCAATCCTCTTTACAGAGTGAGGGCTTGACAGCCACTTGGCAATATAAGAATCCCGTTTAAAGTAAATGTAGGTTCAAAACTGACAAAAGTTATCGTGCATCTCAGGTTAAATATATTATAACGAGGTAGATAGCATTTTACAACTGTAAATTTTACCAATTTATTTCATGCCTTTTTGGTAATGCAAATATGTAAAAAAGACTGTCTCCGAAGAGACAGTCTTTTGCATTCGTTTTGTCGATCTGACAATTCTTATTACAGCTGAGGACCTGCTGCAACCAGAGCCTTACCTGCATCATTACCTTCGTATTTAGCGAAGTTCTTGATGAATCTCTGTGCCAGATCCTTAGCCTTCTCTTCCCACTGGGAAGGATCAGCGTAGGTATCTCTGGGATCCAGAATACCGGTGTCAACACCAGCCAGCTCGGTAGGAACTTCGAAATCGAAGTAAGGGATCTTCTTTGTAGGAGCGGTCTTGATAGCGCCATCCAGAATAGCATCGATGATACCACGGGTATCCTTAATGGAGATACGCTTGCCGGTTCCGTTCCATCCGGTGTTAACCAGGTATGCCTTAGCACCGTTCTTCTCCATCTTCTTAACCAGCTCTTCTGCATACTTGGTAGGATGCAGCTCCAGGAATGCCTGGCCGAAGCAAGCAGAGAAGGTAGGGGTAGGCTCGGTAATACCACGCTCGGTACCAGCTAACTTAGCTGTGAAACCGGACAGGAAGTAGTACTGAGTCTGCTCGGGAGTCAGAATAGATACGGGAGGCAGTACGCCGAATGCATCAGCAGACAGGAAGATTACGTTCTTAGCTGCAGGTGCGGAAGAAATAGGACGTACGATATTCTGAATATGGTTGATAGGATAAGATACACGAGTATTCTCGGTAACGCTCTTATCGTTGAAATCAATCTTGCCGTTAGCATCAACGGTTACGTTCTCAAGCAGAGCATCTCTCTTGATTGCGTTGTAGATATCGGGCTCGGAATCCTTGTCCAGGTTGATAACCTTAGCGTAGCATCCACCTTCGAAGTTGAATACGCCGTTGTCATCCCAGCCGTGCTCGTCATCACCGATCAGCAGACGCTTAGGATCGGTAGACAGAGTGGTCTTACCGGTTCCGGACAGACCGAAGAAGATAGCGGTGTTCTCACCGTTCATATCGGTGTTTGCGGAGCAGTGCATGGAAGCGATACCCTTCAGAGGCAGGTAGTAGTTCATCATGGAGAACATACCCTTCTTCATCTCTCCGCCGTACCATGTGTTAATGATAACCTGCTCACGGCTGGTAATATTGAAAGCTACACAGGTCTCGGAGTTCAGACCCAGCTCCTTGTAATTCTCAACCTTAGCCTTGGATGCGTTGTAAACTACGAAATCAGGCTCGAAGTTCTTCAGCTCTTCCTCGGTGGGTTTGATGAACATGTTGGTTACGAAATGAGCCTGCCAAGCTACCTCAACGATGAAACGGATAGCCATGCGGGTGTCCTTGTTAGCGCCGCAGAATGCATCTACAACGAACAGTCTCTTGTTGCACAGCTCCTTCTTAGCGATATCCTTTACAGCAGCCCATGTTTCCTGAGACATACGATGGTTGTCGTTCTTGTACTCATCGGAAGTCCACCATACCGTGTCCTTGGAGTTCTCATCTTCAACGATGAACTTATCTTTGGGAGAACGTCCTGTATATATACCGGTCATAACATTTACCGCACCGAGCTCGGTCTCCTGACCTTTCTCGTAGCCTTCCAGTTCAGGCTTCATCTCTTCTTTGAACAACTCTTCATAAGAAGGATTGTGAACGATTTCTGTGGTTCCGGTGATGCCGTACTTACTTAAATTGATCTCTGCCATCTTACATTAACCTCTTTCCTTTTTATTTATATGTGTCTTTCTCTTCTGCCACATCGTCTGTATTATCTCAAACCAACGTACAAAAGTCAAGAAACCGTTAAAAATTTTATATTGATTTTATATTTCAGCAGCCTGTTTCCTTCGCAAGCCACTTTTTTTCCTCTTCGTTCAGATAAGGGGAAATCTTTTCGTAAACAGTCTTCTGATACTCCCTCAGATACTTTTTCTGGGTATCGTTCAGGTACTTTTCTTCGACAGCTTCCATGTCAATGGGCACCCAGGTCAGGGTCTCAAAATGCATGAACTGACCATATTCGTTCTTCACATCATTTTTTGCCACCATCACATTCTCAATACGGATGCCGTGACTGCCCTGGATATATACACCGGGCTCATTGGTGATATCCATACCGTCCTCGAACACAGCTTCCACCATACCACCGGTAAATCTCCAGCGCATGTTCTGAGGACCTTCGTGAACATTCAGAATATAGCCAACACCGTGACCGGTTCCGCACTGATAATCAATATCCATATCCCAGATCGGCTGTCTCGCCAGAATATCCAGATTCCGTCCGGTGCAGCCATAGAGCCAGTGTGCATGGGTCAGCTGCATCACAGCAGCAGCCACCATGGTATAGTGTTTCTTAATCTCCTCCGAAACGGATCCCAATACAATCGTTCTGGTCACATCTGTGGTTCCGCCCAGGTACTGTCCGCCGGAATCTACGAGAAGCATTCCTTCCGGTGCAAGCGTTGCACAATTGTCAGGCGTAGCCTCGTAATGCATCATGGCAGCATTGGCTTTATAGCCTGCAATGGTTGGAAAAGACAGATCCAAAAATTCCGGGATCTCTCGTCTCTTCTGCTCGAGGTAATCCGCTGCGGTAACTTCGGTGATTTCTTCTTTTCCCACATGGGTTTTTAACCAATAGATAAACTTGGTCACGGCAACGCTGTCCTTCAGATAGATTTCCTTCATTCTTGCAAGTTCCACCGGATTCTTAATTGCCTTCAAAAGTTCTGTAGGGTTCTTTGCCTCTATCAGCTTCTGCTTCTCCTGTAATGTCTTATACAAGGTATAGCTACAATATCTGTCATCCGTAAGAATGGCATTTCCTTCCGGCAGATTCTTAAGGAAAGAAACAATTGTGTCATATTCTCTCACTTCGATATGATGCGCCTTCAGATACGCTGTCACCTGCGTATCCAGTGCTTTCTGCTGAATAAACAGGGTTGCACTCTCCTTCGTAATATAAGCATAGGACATTGCCACGGGATTGCATTCCACATCACAGCCGCGGATATTGAACAGCCACATGAGGTCGTCCAGCTTGGTCAGAAGGAACGCATCTGCACCTTCTTTTGCCATCTTTTCTCTGGTCTCGGTCAGCTTGTCTTCGACGCTCTTGCCTGCAATTTCTTCTGCCAGTACCGTTACTTTTCCGGCAGGAAAATCCGGTCTGTCCGTCCAGATACTGTCTGCCAGATCCTTTTCATAGGAAAAGCGGATCTTTTTTGCGGCAAGTACTTTCTCGTACTTTTTCCCATCCATGGCAGCGATCACTCTGCCGTCAAATCCAAGCGTCTGTCCCTCCTGCATATTCTGCGCGAGGAATTCCTCTATGGTAGGCACGCCCTCATTCAACATGCGGAATAATTCCACTGTGGTTCCTTCCAGTTCGTTCTCTGCCTGAATAAAATATCTTCCGTCGGTCCAAAGTCCGGCTCCGTCTTTCCACACCAGCAAGCTGCCGTTGGAACCTGTAAAATTGCAAAAATATTCTCTTACTTTAAAATAGTCGCTTACATACTCGGAATTGTGAAAATCCGCCGTAGGCATCATGTAAAAATCAATACCTTCCGCCTGCATCCTGCTTCTCAAAAGTGCTAATCTGTCCTGAATTATTATATTTTCCAACTTTATAACCATACCTTTCTTCTGACAATCAATAACCTTCCGTAAGTTCTCCCTTACACAATCCCACTGCACGGGAAGTACCGATTCTGTCGCAGCCAAGCTCCAGGAACATCTGTAAATCTTCCATACTGGATACGCCGCCGGCTGCTTTGATTTTTACGTTCGGTCCGATGTATTTTTTGAACAATTCCACATCTTCTTTTGTCGCACCGCCTGTGCCGAAACCGGTTGAAGTCTTGATGAAATCTGCCCCGGCATTTGTCACAGCCTTACACATGGCAATTTTTTCTTCCTCTGTCAGATAACAGGTCTCGATAATTACCTTCAGAATATGATCTCCGCACTCCTTTTTCAGAGTTCTGATCTCGTCCTCAACTTTGTCAAACAATCCGTTCTTCACATCGCTGATATTGACTACCATATCAATCTCATTACAGCCGTCCTCCAGAGCCTTTTTCACCTCTGCAGCCTTTGCTTCCGTCACACTGTAACCAAGAGGGAAACCGACTACGGTACAGATATTGATTTTATCGCCGTAAGTATCCTGAATTCTCTTGATGTAGCAGGGAGGCACGCATACGCTCGCCGTATGATACTGTATCGCTTCATCACATAATTTCTGAATATCTTCCCAGGTGGCAAATGCCTTCAGCTGTGTATGATCCACTTTTCCAAGCATTTCTTTTGCTGTCATAATATTCTCTCCTTTTCCTGATGGATTTCTTTTAAAAACTCCCGGAGCAGCCTTCTTTTGGCTATCCCGGGAGTTTGTCCCTTGCTTTTTGGTTCTTTGCATTATTCCACAGAAACGGTATAGTAGTAAATAGGTTGTCCTCCATATTGCAGTTCAATATCGCATGCAGGATAAGCATCTTCCAGATCGGCACGAAGTGCTTCTGCCGCATCTTCTGCCACATCGCATCCATAATATACACTGATCAGTTCGGAATCTTCATCTACCAGTTCCGCGATCATGTCACGGGTCACCTTTACCATATCGGTACCAACGGCTACGATGCCCTGATCACCGATTCCCATGAAGTCATCCTTTTTGATCTCCTTGTCGTCGATTACGGTGTCACGTACTGCATACGTCACCTGACCGGTCTTGACATTCTTGATCTCACGGAGCATGGTCTCTTCGTTCTCTTCTACGGACAATTCGGGAACGAAGTTGATCACTGCAGTAATCCCCTGCGGAATGGTCTTGGTAGGAATGACTAAGAGTTCCTTGTCTGTCATCAATTCTGCAGCCTGGTTAGCTGCCAGAATAATATTCTTGTTATTCGGAAGCACGAAGATTGTCTTCGCATTCACCTTGTCTACTGCATCCAGAATATCTGCGGTACTGGGGTTCATGGTCTGTCCGCCTTCGATAATGTAATCGACACCGAGGCTCTTGAACAACTCACTCAGGCCGTCACCTACCGATACTGCAAGGAATCCTACTTCCTTCGGAGGCTGGGCAGCCTTCTCTTCTTCAGCCTTTTTCCGGGCAGCTTCTTTCTCAGAGAGCTTGAACAGCTTCTCCTGATGCTCTAAGCGCATATTGTCGATCTTCATATTAGATAATGCACCATACTTCAATGCCTTCTGGATTGCCAGACCGGGATCATTGGTATGTACATGTACCTTGACGACATCGTCGTCTGCCACACATACAATAGAATCACCGATAGACTCTAAGAATGCCTTGAAATCCATCTCTGCTTTTACATTGAACGGCTTGTTCAGCAGAATGATAAATTCGGTACAATAGCCGAATTTGATCTCCGCCTCTGCCTGTACTTCCAGAGAGCTCTTGGTATCTTCTGCTTTTGCGGTAGCTGCGGGTGCCACGGTCAGGTCGATCTCTTTGCCCAAAAATGCATCATAAGCGCCGCTCAATACCTCTACCAGACCCTGTCCGCCGGAATCCACCACGCCTGCCTGCTTTAATACGGGCAGCATCTCGGGCGTCTGACTTAATACATAACGGGCATGCTCGATCACGGTTCCCAAAAACTGTTCCATATCCTCTGCGCCGTCTTCACAAAGTTCCTTTGCCTTGTCGGAAGCGCCTCTTGCCACGGTAAGAATGGTACCTTCCTTGGGCTTCATAACCGCTTTGTAAGCAGTCTCCACTGCTTTTTCAAAGGCGTTTGTCAGTGCAGGGATATCCAGAACCTGCTCTTCCTTAATACTCTTGGTAAAGCCACGGAACAACTGGGACAAAATAACACCGGAGTTACCTCTGGCACCACGCAGGGAACCGCTGGAAATTGCCTTGCAGATAGCAGCCATATCGGCGTCTTCCCCCAATGCTGATACTTCTCTTGCCGCTGACATGATCGTCATGGTCATATTGGTTCCGGTATCTCCGTCAGGAACGGGGAATACGTTTAATTCGTTGATCCATTCTTTCTTATTCTCTAAATTCTTGGCGCCGGCTAAGAACATCTTGGAAAGCATCTTAGCGTCGATTTGCTGTAAAGCCACAATTACTTCCTCCTTAATCAATCACTCTTACACCTTCAACAAAGATGTTGATCTTTTTGATCTCAATACCGGTAAATTCTTCCACCTTATATTTTACATTGCTGATCAGATTGTCGGTCACAGCCAGAATACTGACACCATATGCAACGATTACGTGGAAGTCAAGCACCAGTTTGTTGTTGTCCAGGGTTACATTAATCCCTCTGGTGATGCTGTCCATCTTAAGCAGTTTAACCAGACCGTCCTTCATGCTGACGCCGGCCATACCTACGATACCAAAGCACTCCACCGCAACACTGCCGGCATACTGTGCAATGACTTCATTATCAATAACGATATTTCCCATATGGGTATTCATAGAAGAACCTTTCATACAGAACCTCCTTTATATTCGGATCAATTGTTTCTTCTGCTATATCTGCGTCGCAATTTTTGCAAGCCCAGACATATATAAATGTATTTTAACAGCTTTACGCTGAAAAGGAAACATAAATTTTAAAAAAATAAATATTTTTTACTTGCTTTTATTTTGGTTTTCTGTTAATATATCAATGTTGTGAGCATTTCACACATGTTTTATTGAAAAATTTGATTAAAAGTAAGCGTAAGATGCGCGTTAGATCGAGGAGGTGTCAAGATGGCTAAATGTGATATTTGCGGTAAGGGCGTTCATTTCGGTAACAATGTAAGCCATTCTCATAGAAGAAGCAACGCAATTTGGAATTCTAATGTTAAGAGCGTTAAATGCAAGGTTAACGGCGGAGCTAGAAGAATGCATGTCTGCACCAGCTGCTTAAAGTCTGGTAAAGTTGAGAGAGCTTAATCTTCTTCGATAATATTGGATTTTAGAAAGCCAGAAATGATGAATTTCATTTCTGGCTTATTTTTTTCATTTGTAAAGTTACCAAAACCGCTCTTCCTGTTTGCGCTTTAAATACTCTTTGTTAATCTGTCCCGCCAGTTCTCCGTCACCGAACAGGTTGTCCGGATGAAAGATCTTGATCAGATCCCGATATCTTTTCCGTAATGCAAGCGGATTATTTACGCCGCGGAACAAAACCTGTACCGCCGCAAACCCGTTATTTTCCGCTTCCTTATCCCGGTTTTCACGCTCTGATGTTTCTTCTAAAAGTGTACGGCGCTCCGTCTCGAATTTTTTACGATCTTCTTCCAGCTGGCGAAAACCCTCCTGGAGAATAGCCATTTTTTTCTCAAAAAACAGATTCTCTTCTTTCAAACGTTTCCGCTCCATGACTGTCCGTCTGTTCAGCTCGTCCAATTCGTCACGCAGTTTCACTCGTTCTTCCAGAAATTTATTCCGGGATTGTTCCAGTTCGGTACGCTCCTGCTTCAGACGCATATTTTCCCGAAACAGCCATAGCTTGGCTTCTCTCAATTCCTCACTGTTTTCCGCTTTTATGACCGCTTCCCAATCTATCATGCTGCACCCTCTTATTCACAACCGCAGAAAAGATAATACCCCACAAATAATAAAAGTGCTACCATGATCAGACCGATAAATCGATTATGGATGATCAGCATAAGCAACATGCCAATCGCAACAAAAAACAGTATCAGACCGATAAGTTTTTTCATAATCCATCCCGATCTTCCATGTTTTCCTTTTATTATATGCAGAGTAAATCAAATATTACTTCTCTTCTGTAGTTTTCTCTTCCTCTTCCGGAAACGCAATGTCCACGACTTCTGCATCGGACATTTCTTCTTTTTCCTTCGGCTGGGTAAATTTATCTACAATATCGGGAATCATATCCAAGATCTTTGTAACCGTATCCTGATTCTTGATATTTACCAGCTTGGTAGAACCGTTTTTGATCACCAGCACTGCACTGGGTGTCATCTTGCCGCCTAAGCCCCCGGCTCCTGATGCAGATTTTTTCTCTGCATTGTTACCTGCTCCGGCTCCCACGCCAAAGGTAACATCGACCAAAGGTAAAATAATGGTATCCCCGATTTTTGTAGCTTCCCCGACTACCGTCTTGGTAGAAAGCACGGTATCCATACCTTTTAACAAAGATTCCACAACTCCCTGAAACTGATTTTCTCTGTCTGCCATAAAAAACCTCCTACTGATTAACTAGCTTTTTTCTGTATTTTCTTAAATTGTTTTATTTTATCCAATAATTGACGTAATCTCTTGTCAAGCAACAGCCGTACTGAGTGAAACAACACGCAACCTATCGTAAAATGTCCAGCGGTCTGAAAATCTCCTTCTAAAACAGCCTGTTCAAAATCCGGGGTAATGTTGATTCCCTTCCCAAACCAGGAAAGCAGCATACCGTAAATACCGTACAAATACCCAGTAGTGTCCGGAGATCCGGTACCGATTACCGCATTTATTTGAAGTTTTCTTGGACGAAGTCTTTTTATAATAAATCCAAACCGTTTCCCTGCGTGTTGCAAAAGCCCCTGTGTATCGGGATCCTTCCACAATTCTCTGTAAAAAGAGAGATTCTGTAGAATATTTTTGATTTTAGCACAGATTTTTTTCACTGTGTACCTGATTTTATCAAAAAGTTGTTGCAGCCTGCCGTTATTTTCTTCAGGAATTTCAGAATGCTCGTGCTGATTTGCTGCTTCTCCGGTGCTTTTGTCTTCCGTGACCTTCTGTTCGTGAGGTGAATCTACGCACTGCACCGGATTTTCCGGCTCCGCCATCATCTTATCAGTACTTTGTTGTGCTTTCTCGCTCTGCTTTGCAACATTCTGCTCCGCGCTCTCCTGCTTTTCGGAAGCATTTTTCTTTTTCTTCTTTTTCTGAGAAGAATTCTTTTTCTCTGCCGAGGAATCATACACCGTAAAAAAAAGGCATTTTACAAGAAGTTTCCCGGGTTCCGGATAGCTGTACGCAATTCGGAAAAAGCCGAGCAGCCAGTTTGCCTTTGCCGTAATCTGCATATCTTCGGATGTCTTTTTTCCAAATGCTTTATATGTGACAGGGAAAAATAAAATCAATAAAATGATTACAAGCGCAACACCAAGCAGAGTCAGGAGTAAGATTCCGAGGATACTTAATAATTTTAACAGAATCGTCAACATAACAAATACTCCCGCAGCTTACAGTCACCTCTGGCTTTCAGACAATCTCCGGCAATCTGTTCGATCACCTTCAGTGCTTCCTCATAATCAGAGGCGATTCCGAGGACATAAAAGCTTTCCTTCTTATAATGTGGCTGCACAAGCTGTCTTGCATCAAAGATATCCAGTTGATCCGATGGATTTCGGGCCGGCGTGATAAGATATACATTCGCCAAAAGAGGCTTTTTAGACAGTCTCTTTTTTAGTTTATCCAGTTTTTCGGTTGTAATGCTCTCACCCAGATAGAGAGCCTGCGCAAATTCAATCTGTCCTGCCATAATCTTCCTTAAAATGTTGTAACCGTTCCTGACTTTTTCTTCTTCAGTATAGCATAGTTTTTCTTATATTACAATTTTTGTTGCTTGACTTTTTAGCATGATATTTTATACTTGAATTAGTACAAATGAGGAGGTAATCACATTGAAGGTTATTACGAAAATGGAGTTAAAGCCCGATATGGTTCTCGGTGAGGATATTCTGGATCAGAATCGTGTTATTTATCCCGCGGGAACGACAGTTACTCCGCAGATCATTGAGAAATTAAAACGCTATCATCTGGTTTGCGTTACGATAATGGAAGACATTGATTTTGCCACAACTCATTACGAGAAGATCCGCTTTGATTCCAATTTCAAAGCTTTTGAGCAGGCCTATCCGCTCTTTCTGGGACAGTATAAGCTTGCGATGAAGCAGCTGCTGATCATGGGCAGGAAGCCTGCAGATATTATCCTGCTTACGATTTATAAGGAACTGTACTATTATATTTCTTCAGGTTCTGTATTGTTGGATTATCTGTACAATCTTATGCCGAGTGAGGACGAGCTTACTTATACACAGGGATTGAATGCCGCACTTTTGGCAGGTACTTTTGCCGACTGGCTTTCCATGAGTGAGGAAGAAAAAAATGCACTGATTCTCTGCGGATTCTACTATGATATCGGTAAACTGCAGCTTCCCTATGAACTGTTATGGAAACCGGGAAAACTTACCGAGGAAGAATTCAAGGTCATCAAGACGCATCCCGTGGTAGGCTATACCACGGTTCGTAACCAGGAGCTGAACGAGCATGTGAAAAACGCAGTCATCATGCATCACGAGCGTCTGGACGGCAGCGGATATCCTTATCACATGTCCGGGCAGAAAATAGATGTCTATGCCAGATATATGGCAATTATTGACGCTTATATTGCCATGGCATCCCCCAGAACCTATCGTAATGCGCTGACACCGCTGCAGATTCTCGGCAATTTTGAAAAAAGTCTGGATAAGTTCGATGTGGAATTATTGATGCCCATCATGAAAAGAATCGCCGATGCACAGATAGGCACCAATGTACAACTAAATGACGGAACTGTCTGGGAAGTACTGATCATTCATCCCAATAAGTACTCCCGTCCGATTCTCAGAAATGAAAAGAATGAATTCGTAGATCTCCTTCAGAGACCCGATCTGGAAATTGTGAAAAATGTATAAATCATATCAGGAATCATCAATTTTCCCATTGATGATTCCTTTTTTTCTCCAGATATAATGCATACGCTTTCTCTAAAATCTGTTTTTCGTTCGCAAATTTTAACAGATGGTACGCTTCATGATATTTGTAAAAACCGGAATCTGCGAAGAATTCTTCTCTCTGGGGTTTGCTGTAGTAGCTGTCCGTTCCCATCAGATACCAGTGCACCTCTTTCTCCACCACATCTTCCGAAACGGTAAAAGAATATTCGCTTCGTCCGACGTACTCTACGATAAAAGCCTTGGAGCCGCTTTCTTCCCGTACTTCTCTGAGTGCCGTCTGTTCATGGGTTTCTCCGGCTTCCACGGTTCCCTTCGGCAACACCCAGCCCTCGTATTTATTTTTAATATTCTTATAGAGAAGCAGGATCTTCCCACGGAATATCACAACTCCGCCACAACTGGTTGCTTCTATCATCGTTTCGTAAGCCCTCCGGTTACTCTTTTTCGTTAAAGTAAGCATCAAAGATACGTCTTGCAATTGGTACGGCATAATCGCCGCCACTGCCGGCACCCTCTACAATAATCGTCACACAGACTTCCGGATCTTCAGCCGGTGCAAATCCTGTAAACCAGGCATGACTGTCTCCTTTGATATTATTATACTCTGCCGAACCTGTTTTGCCGGCTGCGGTATAATCAAGTCCCTTTAACCTGGAAGCTGTGCCCTCCTGCACTACGTCCGTCATGAGCTGTCTCAGAATCGCGGACTCGTCTTCTGTCATGAGTCGTCCGTATTCGGAAGCCTTAAAGCTTTTTATCACAGTGCCTTCGTCATTCTCCACATGGTCGATCACATAGGGCTTCATCAGGACACCGTTATTGGCAATCGCACAGGTGATCATATTCAAATGCATCGGTGTGATCTGTGTCTTGCCCTGCCCTATGGAAGTCTGCATCATTTCCGCAGGCGGCGTACTCTCGGAGACAAGTGCAGTACTCTTTGCATAATTCAACGTTAACGGCAATTCCTTGTTAAAAAGTAAATTGTTTAAGGTTTCCTGGAAGGCATTCCGATCCAGACTCATTCCGATATTGGCAAAAGAAGAATTACAAGATTTTGCAAAGGATTTCGTAAAATCCACCTGACCGTGGTTAGAACCATGATAGCAGCTGATCTTGCTGTCCCCCAGTCGGAAAGAGCCGTTACAATGATAAGAATAGTTCTGATACGTATCCGGATTCTCCCGAATGTATTCCAATGCCGTTACGATTTTAAAAGTAGATCCCGGCGGATACAAGCCTTGCGTCGCACGATTCAAAAGTACTGTACTGGAATCGTTGGATACCAGGTCGTCCCAGATATCGGCAATGGAATTCGGATCAAAATCAGGATGGGATACCATCGCAAGTATTTTTCCGGTGGAGACTTCCGTTACAATAACCGCACCGCGGTAAATATCAAGCTGGTCATTTGCCACCTGCTGAATCTGTACATCCAGGGTAGTGTATACATTATCTCCCGGATTCTTTTTCCCCACGGTATCATTTTTCACTTTGTTCGTCAACGAAGTGTTGGTGTTGATCAGATAGTAATTAGCCAATGCCTCCACTCCCATTCTACCCTGTGTGGAATATCCGACAATATGGGAAAACAGGTTTTTATAAGGATAACTGCGGCTTTCTTCTTCCTCATCCTTCAGAATGGTTTCGGCAAGCACTTCTCCGTCCCTGGAATAAATCGATCCGCGGTAGTTTCTGGAAAGCAGGATCTGCTGACGGGAATTATAGCTGTTATTGATCATGTCCTGCTCACTGGTAGCTACGAAATGTCCGAGATAAATCAGGAGGCATAAAAACAGTACACCGACAGCACCTGCAGACAACCAGATTTCCCTCTGGTTTCCCATACGTTTTCTGTTCTGAGAAGTTTTGTTTTGAGATGCTTTTTTGCCGGCAGTACTTTTCTTGTTATTCTTATTTTGCGTCTTATTTTCTGCCATTCCTGCGCTCTCCTTCCCTTTGCAGTCGAATGTAGATGCCCTGTATAATGAAAAACATGATCATCGTCGTCATCACGGAACTTCCTCCGTAACTGATGAACGGCAGCGTGACACCTGTCAACGGAATAAATTTTGTTCCGCCGCCGATCGTTAAGAAAATCTGGAAAATATACATCATACCAATCCCATATACGATCAGCTGATAAAATCTGTCATGAATCCGCACCGCAATACGCATCATTTCCAAAAAGCAGCTGATGCAGATCAGAATCAGACAGATTCCGAATATAACTCCCAGTTCCTCACAAATAGAGGAAAAAATAAAGTCTGCCTCAACATACGGGATTGCCGTAGGGTTGCCTTTTAATAATCCCATGCCAAACCAGCTTCCGCTTCCGATTGCAAACAGGGACTGTGTGATCTGATATCCCTTGCTGTCAATATATTTCCAGGGATCCTGCCAGGCCAGTACCCGGACTCTGACATGATCAAACAACAGATACGCAAGATAAGAAGCCGCACCTCCACCGACAATGCCTGCCAAAAGATACAGATAACTTCTTGTTGCCGCAAATACGACAAACACAAAACCAACAAAAAATATCAACGCACTTCCCAGATCCTTGGAAACCACCAATATAACGACATGTGCTCCTGCGACGATTGCAGTAAGAACAATCCTCTGAAAAGATACATTTTCCCAAAGTGCACCGGCCAAAAAGAACAAAAACAGAATTTTTACAAACTCTGACGGCTGGAAAGTAATTCCACCCAGAGAAAATGATATTTTCGAACCATGCGTCACTTCTCCGAGAATCAATACTGTGCTAAGCAGGCCGATTCCCAGTGCGGCATACAGCCAGGTGATCTTTTTGAAAAAATGGATTTTCCCAAGCAGATACGGAATCAGCAGGGAAACAATTAACGAAACCAATACAATGACATATTGTCGGATTGCTTTATCAAAAGAAAGTCTCGAGACAATGCAAAGCCCGATACCTAACAGCATACACATATTATTCAGCAAAAGTCTGTTGATATTCTCGTAGATCAAAGACACCATAGTGATCGTTGCAAATAAAAAGATCAGTATAAAAGCAAAGAAAAACAAATACTGGAAATCACCGCTCGTCAACGATAAATTCAGGAAACAGAGCACCTGCACCAAAAACATCAAAAGATCCTGCAATACAAAGATGCCCCGTCTGTATTCTCCAATCGGATAACGAAACGTATAAAAACAGCTTGCTGTATATAAAACCATAAAAAAGGCTATAAAATATTTTGATAATTCAATAACATATTCCTGCATGAACAGTAAGATACCTTTCTCTATTCTACGCCGCGCTTTTCATGTCCGGTGGTATATTCCGTGAAGGGAAGCTCCCCGGTGACCCCGGCAAAATAATCCAAAATATTACGCACATCCTCTTCTGTTTCTGTAGTAAATGCAATCCGGCCGGTAACATGTCCGCTCCACTTATGAAAATCCTTGTGCAGTGACAACGGCACACTGTTATAAATCACATTGTAACAATGAGTACAATTACGTATCACAGGAAATACTTTATGATAGCGGTCAATCAGTTCCGTAACGCCGCATCCTTCTTCCAAACGGCATTTGTCAGTCGTCTTTGTAATACAGTTCGCCGTTATCATCATGGGAATTCGACCGTAAATTACTTTCTCTGCCGGAAAATCAGCCTCCAACAAATCTCTTTGTTCTGCCCCCGTAAGCTCCAGCGGCAGACAGAAACCATCCAGATACGTTCTCCAGAAATCACGGCATACCCGGTTCCAGATATAAAGATTATGATCTCCGTAAAGCTTCTTCTCTTCTATCTGCAGACCGGAATGTTGTTCCCATTGCTTAAGCACCCCGATCTGTTCCAAAGAAGCCACCAAAAAACCGTGAATATACTCCGTGTTTTCCTGTAGAAAAGCAGAAAGTTCCTTTAAATATTGCTGATCTTTAAGACGTAAAATCTTAGGGAACATTAAAATACATTGTATGCTTTTTTCTGCGATCTGCTTTAGCATCTGTGATGCTTCCGATACATTTTGCAGCAGAAAATCTGTGTCAAGATACATACGGTCGATTCTTTTGCCGGATACGGGCTCCTTCCAGAACGCAGAGCTGCATACACCGAGCCACTGTGGTCTGCTTTGTATGCTGACGGAAAAATCTTTTTTTTCATGTTGATCCTGCTGCGTTCTTTGGGGCTTTGTTACGTCTTTCTTCTCTACACCGGCTTCCTGTTTTGCCGTATTGTGGTTTTCACCTTCTGAATCACTTTCCTGTCTCTCATAGGACAGGCCGTTTTTCAAAATGATTTGTTCTTCCAGCCCGGAAATTCCTTTTCTGCGTAATTCGTTGATTGCTTTTAACGGATAAAAGGCATTGTCACTTAACCGAAGCGTAATCTGTGCTTCGGTATAAAAGCTGGTTTCCCCCAGTTTTTCCAATTGCTTAATCACATTTTCGTGTGTAATTGGATGTTTTGTCGCCTCCTGAACAATATCGCCTTCTACCGTGACCTTGTTTTCCCCGTTTGTCAATGTCAGGCTTGCTTTTTGCCCGATTGTAAAATCCGCTTCCAGTCGTACCGGAAGCTGTAATTTATGTTCCAGATAGTGATTTCTGATACGCTCCAGCATAGCTTCATCGCTGCCGCTGTAGGCAGGACTGTCCAGCGTGACCATTTCACGTCCGTTGTGTTTATGATAATAACCGTTCTGTCTTTCGCTGCGGATATAGAGACTGGATAAAATATGCATATCCTCTTTGGAAATCTTCCAGGGAGCTTCGGGATCTGCATAATATTTATCTAGGTATTTCCGATAAACAGCAGTTACTCCGGCAGCATATTCCGGCTTTTTCATGCGTCCTTCGATTTTAAAAGAATCAATGCCGGCTTTTATCAGCTCTGGAATATCCTCTATGGTACACATGTCCTTCAGGCTTAAGGGGTAACACTCTTTTTTCTTTGTCGCTGTTGTGTAGGGAAGCCGGCACGGCTGCGCGCATCTGCCTCTGTTTCCGCTTCTGCCGCCCAGGATACTGCTGAACAGGCATTGCCCGGAATAACAGTAACACATTGCGCCATGGATAAAGCATTCGATTTCCAATCCCGTAGTCTCTTTGATCCTACGAATTTCACGAAGACTCAATTCTCTTGCGGGAACCACACGGCATGCTCCCTGTTCTTTCAAAAAGGCAGCTCCGTATTCTCCGGTTATTGTCATCTGCGTGCTTCCGTGCAGCTCCATCCCGGGAAAATGCTCCCGTATAAAAGTAAACACGCCCATGTCCTGGATAATGACGCCGTCAAGACCGGCGCAATAATAAGGTTTCAGATAATCATATAATTCCGAAAATTCCGATTCTTTTACCAGCGTATTTACCGTGAGATATACTTTTCTTCCAAAAAGATGGGCGTACCGGATGCAGGCAACCAGCGTCTCCTCAGAGAAATTTTCCGCATAAGCTCTGGCACCGAAACGGCTTCCACCTAAATATATCGCATCAGCCCCTGCATAAATCGCACCGTAAAAAGCATCTACGTTTCCGGCAGGTGCCAACAATTCTACTCTTTTCTCCGTATTCATAGCATTCCTCCGGGCACTTTCCTCATTCTTCATTCTAAAACAATAGCTGCCCGTAAACGGACAGCTATCAACTAACTATTTGTCTTTTAATTCTGTCTCCAGACGTACAATTTTCTTAGCGTCTTCATTCAACTGCTTTTGCAGTTCTTTTCCCTGCTTTTCCGCATTTTCCAGCTTGATCTGTGCGGAAATCAGTTCATGCTTCAAATCATAGAGCTCTTTCTCTTTCCCTTGCAGCTCCTCTTCCAAAATGGAAATCTGCTTTTTCGCCTTAAAATAATCGTCCGCGATATTCAGCTGGAGCAATACACTTTGCTTATCCAAAGGCTGTTTCCGGAAGCTGTCGATTTTCCCGTATTCTGTGATCTTACCGTTAATGTAAGAAGCAATCTTCTGCATGTAGTCTTCACTTTCATAGCCGCTTAATGTAAAAACCTTACCGCCAATGATCACTTCTGTATCTGTCTTTGGAGACATGGCACACACCCCTCTTAACACTCTTTTGAAAACACAATATATGCTATTCGTAAAAAAAATAATACAATATTTATTATATATCAGAATGTATGGAGTGGCAAGCATAATTTCAGGCTAATGTCAGTCGATTGTCGGTTGACATCATATCGTTTTGTTATTGCTGAAGATAGATACAAAAGTCTTAGTGCTTTTTATTGCAAACCAAGATGATGATAGGTTAAATCCGTAACGACTCTCCCCTTTGGTGTTCTGTTCAAAAATCCATTTTTAATCAGATACGGTTCGTAGACATCCTCAATCGTACCGGCATCTTCTCCTATGGCAGCAGCCAGAGTGTCCAGTCCTACCGGACCTCCGTCAAATTTCTCTATGATCGTTACGAGGATATTCCGGTCAATATGATCCAATCCCATTTTATCCACGTCCATAAGATCGAGTGCGGTTCTGGCTACGTCTTCCGTAATAATGCCGTCATATTTCACCTGGGCAAAATCACGCACCCTTTTTAAGATCCTGTTGGCAAGTCGCGGAGTTCCGCGACTTCTCCTCGCCATCTCTCTGGCACCGGCAGGTTCGATTTCTACATCAAGAATCCTTGCCGAATGCATGATGATCTGCTGTAATTCATCGATCGTATAAAACTCCAGATGATGAATCATGCCAAAACGATCCCGTAAGGGAGCCGTTAACAGTCCGGCACGGGTCGTGGCACCTACCAGTGTAAATTTCGGAAGTTCCAGGCGTACCGACCTTGCACTGGATCCCTTGCCAATCATAATGTCGATACAATAATCTTCCATTGCCGGATACAACACTTCTTCTACCTGACGGTTCAGACGATGAATCTCATCTACAAACAGCAGATCACCTTCTTCCAGATTATTGAGAATGGCAGCCATTTCCCCCGGCTTTTCAATCGCCGGTCCGCTGGTTACTTTCATATGGACACCCATCTCATTGGCTATGATGCCGGCCAGCGTCGTCTTGCCAAGTCCGGGAGGACCATAGAACAATACATGATCCAACGCATCGCCTCTTTGTTTTGCGGCGGCAATATATACTTTCAGGTTCTCCTTGACCTTGGACTGTCCGATATAATCATCCAGCATCTGTGGACGGAGCGAACCTTCCAGCTTGCTATCCTCTTCGGTTATATTTGTCTCTATCATTCTTTTTGCCATAATCGTCCGACCTCTTAAAACAATTTCTTCAATGCTGCTTTTAAGATAGCTCCGGAATCCAATTCTTCTGCATTTTCAATCGCATTGACTGCTTTCAGACTCTCTGCCTGACCGTAACCTAATGCTACCAATGCCTCCACAGCTTCTTTTTTCTTCTCACTGTCTATTGTCAACCGGCCGACAGAAGCAATGCCATCTGCACCGCCTGCGGCAATCTCACGTGAGATCAGCGTATCATCTATCGAAATTTTGTCTTTTAATTCCAAAATCAGGCGTCCGGCAGTCCTTGCACCGATCCCCGGTGCTTTGGAAATTGCCTTGGCATCGCCGGACATAATGGCAAACCTAAGGGAATCCGCGTCCATGACGGACAGAATCGCCAGTGCTCCCTTCGGTCCGATTCCGCTTACCGTAATACAAAGTTTAAACATAGCCAGATCGTTTTTGGAAAGAAATCCATATAACAAAAAGGCATCTTCCTTTACATAGGTATATGTATACAGCCGAACCTGTTCTCCCAGTCCCGGAAGTCTGGATGCTGTATCTGCAGATATTCGGACATTATATCCGATTCCGTTCACATCGATTACTGCATTATCTTCCGTAATATCTTCAAGAATTCCGTTCACATATGCTATCATGTAAGATTAGTCCCCGTTTCTATGTGTTATGCTTTACCGGTCTTCGATCCGCAACTCTTTCTCCGGATTCTCCCGAGGCAAAAGAACATCGAACCTTAGACGTTTCTGTTTTCTAAAGACTTTTTTATCTTATCATAGCCGAACGTATGTTTCAAGTTTAAATTAGCTCTGCATCTTTTTTAACTGATAGAACTCGCCCTTTAACGCCATCAGTTCATCATAAGTACCATATTCCGCACAATGTCCGTCAGCAATTACCGCAATCTTATCAGCATCCCGAATCGTGGATAACCTGTGTGCCACGATAAATGTCGTTCGTCCTTTTGTCAGGTTATTCAGTGCCTGCTGAATCAATTTCTCGGAGATGCTGTCAAGCGCTGAGGTTGCCTCGTCCAATACAATCACCTTGGGGTCACGGATCAAAGCTCTGGC
The DNA here is from genome assembly GCA_934394665.1 of uncultured Acetatifactor sp. Lineage (GTDB taxonomy): Bacteria > Bacillota > Clostridia > Lachnospirales > Lachnospiraceae > Acetatifactor. The sequence goes on from CAKRRS010000018.1 coordinate 22,637, forward strand.
AATAGAGATACGCTGTCTTTGCCCTCCGGATAATTTACCGCCGTGTTCTCCCACCATCGTATCCAGTCCTTTGGGAAGAGATGCGATCAGTTCCGACAGATTTGCCGCATGGATCACCTTATCCAGTTCCTCGTCGGATACATTTTCACAGCCGTAAGTAATATTATCACGGATTGTTCCGGAAAACAGGATGGATGTCTGCGGCACGACTGCCAGATGCTTTCTGTAGGTACGCAGATCAATTTTACTGATATCCTTTCCGTCTATCAGAACTTCTCCGCTTTCTGCCTGATTAAATCCAATTACCAGGTTCAAAATCGTCGATTTTCCGGCACCGGATTCTCCCACCAGCGCAATGGTCTCTCCGGCATCCACATGAAGGTTCAGATGGTTCAGTACCTTATGTTCGTTATTTTTATAATGAAAACAAACGTCTTTAAAATCAAAAATACCGGTTACCTGTTCCAGTTTTTCCTTACCTTCATTATCCTCGATGTCCTCCGACAGCAGTACCTCTCCGATAGAGTTCACGGACTCGATTCCCTTGGCAATGGTAGGCAGCAGGGTAACAATAGAGGACACCTGGTTTACCACAGTGGCAAAGTAACTCTGGTAAAGGGTAATGTCTCCTGCCTGGATTTTGCCGTGAAACGCCAGATATCCGGTAAATGCCAGACAGATCACCTGGAAGATCTGGAATACCGCCCAGCCGACAGAACCGAATAATGCCTGAATCAAATCCAGTTTATAACCTTTTTCTGCAACCGTAAAAAGCTGACCACTCATCTTGGCTACTTCTTCATCCTCCAGTGCATGTGCTCTGGTGACCGGCACAAGCTCCACCATCTCCATGACTCTTGCGGAAGTCTCTTCCATTTCCTTTCGAAATTCTGTATTTCTTTTCTTCATAATATTCCGGAAGGTAACCATCGTAATCGCCGCAACCGGTGTCGTCAACAGGAAAAACACGAATACAATACGGCTCTTGCTGATTGTTACCGCCAAAGCCACGCCAATGTTCAATGCGATATTCAGGATACTTAAAAATAATTGCGTCGAAAGTCCTTCCACTGCTTCCACATCACGCATGATCTTCGACTGCAATCTGCCTGACCGGGTCTCGACGTGATACGAAATGGACAATTGCTGCAGTTTCCGGATCAACGCCTTTCTCAGTCCCGTTTCCGCATATCTCGTCGCCAGACTTTTATAGGACGTATACAGATAGTTCATGGGAATATTTAACAAGATAAGTCCTGTCTCCAGAATCCCGTAAAGAATGATATTCCGTGCAGTATCAGGGTTATGGGATGTCACATCATTGATAATATTCGCAGTGATGATCGGCAATACCCATACACACGCATGTTTTGCAAAAAAGCAGATCACCGCCATGACAAATTTATGATAATTTCCCTTATACAGCCATACTAAGGTACGCAGCGGATGTCCCTGATTCTTCCGATAGCATTCAATAAACCAGTTTTCCGTATCCATTTTCTGTCTGGGGGATGTCTTTGCTTCAAAATCTTTCATAGCTGCCAAAATACCTTTCATAATATTACTCAATTTTACTACACTCGATCATTCTATCGTAATTTATATGTATTTACCATCTGATTTTTGCCGTTTTTCTCTAAAAAAAACTGTTTTTTTGTCAAAAAAGCTGTATGGAAACAAACTCCTTTCCATACAGCTTTCACTGTTACCTATTCATTCATATTTCCGATGGGAAATCCTTAGTTGTTGATCAGCTTATCGTTCTCGTTGTTCCAGCTGTAAAGTTTACGGATCTCTTCGCCGACCTTCTCTGAAGGATGTTCGGAAGCAAGCTTTCTCATAGCCTTAAAGTGAACCTGCTTACCTGCGGGAGACATATCTAACAGGAATTCCTTAGCAAAGGTACCGTCCTGAATATCGGACAGGATCTTCTTCATGGTCTTCTTGGTCTCTTCGGTGATCAGCTTGGGTCCGGTGATGTAATCACCATACTCAGCGGTATTGGAGATAGAATATCTCATTCCTGCGAAACCGCTCTGGTAGATCAGATCTACGATCAGCTTCATCTCATGGATACACTCGAAATATGCATTTCTGGGATCGTAACCTGCCTCGACCAGTGTCTCGAAACCTGCCTGCATCAGAGCACATACACCGCCGCACAGAACAGCCTGCTCACCGAACAGATCGGTCTCGGTCTCGGTTCGGAAAGTGGTCTCCAGAACGCCTGCTCTTGCGCCGCCGATACCAAGTGCATAAGCCAGTGCCAGATCCTGAGCCTTACCGGTTGCATCCTGTTCTACAGCGATCAGACAGGGAACACCCTTACCGGCCTGGTACTCACTTCTTACGGTATGTCCGGGTCCCTTGGGAGCGATCATGGTAACGTCAACGTTCTTGGGAGGTACGATACATCCGAAATGAATGTTGAAACCATGTGCGAACATCAGCATATTACCCTCTTCCAGATTGGGCTCAATGTCGTTTTTGTACAGATCAGCCTGCTTCTCATCGTTGATCAGGATCATGATGATATCTGCTCTCTTTGCAGCTTCTGCAGCGGTGAATACTTCGAATCCCTGTGCCTGCGCCTTTGCCCAGGACTTGGAGCCCTCGTACAGACCGATAATAACATGGCATCCGGAATCCTTCAGGTTCAGTGCATGCGCATGACCCTGGCTGCCGTAGCCGATAATTGCGATAGTTTTACCCTCTAATAATGAGAGATTACAATCTTCCTGATAAAAAATCTTAGCCATTTTTTCTTCTCCTCCGTTATGAGTGTTAAAAAATTTATAACTGATAGGGGATGTTCCCTAGAGCTAACTGATAAAAATGTCTTGAAACGTTAATTATGTACAAGAGCCTCTTTTACAGAATGTCAATTTTCAATGTAAGTAACGTTTTCAATACCTCGGCCGAGTCCTGTAATACCGGTTCTGGCGAGCTCCAGCACTTCGTATTCTTCCGTAAAACGTTGGATCAATGCATTGACTTTGCTGTGGTTACCGGTGAATTCAACGATCAGGTTCTCCGCACCGACATCAATGATTCTGGCACGGAAATTATTGGCAAGGAACTCTACCCCTTGTCTGATCTCCAGACGTTTCTCGGGATCCACCTTCACCTTGACCAGTACCAGTTCACGGTACACACTGTCATCCGGATCCAGTTCCTTGATATCTCTGACATCCACAAGCTTTCCTACCTGCTTTTCGATCTGCTCCAGAATGTCATCATCTCCGGAGGTTACGATCGTGATTCTCGTAAAACGGGGATCCGCCGTCACACCTGCCGTAATGCTTTCGATGTTATAACCGCGTCTGGAAAACAATCCGGAAATACGGCTCAGTACACCTGAAGTGTTATCAACCAACAATTGAAATACTCTCTTCTGCATGAAAAAATTACACAACCTTTCGTATTTCATCAGCTGCTTTTACTTTTCTTGCAGCAACTGTATTTTTAATATAGCAAGATGATTACAGAATGTCAATTAGTGAATTTAACATTATGTTTGATGTATTTTAATCATCATTCTCGGTGCATTTTGATAATGCAAGGGTGCCGGTTCTGGCTACTTCCACAATACTAATGGATTGCAGCATTTTGATCAGAGTATCGATTTTCTCCGGAGCATCGCAGATTTGCAGCATCATATAGTGTTTGGACATATCCACGATCTCTGTTTTCATAATGTCGCATATTTCTATGATATCCCTACGATTATTCTTGTTATATTTAACTTTTAATAACATTAATTCCCGTGTATAACACTGTTCCTGGGATAACGTCTTCACTTTGATAACATCCAGTTTTTTATTCAGCTGTTTTTCAATCTGTTCCAAAGTACGCTCATCGCCGGAGCTTACGATCGTCATGCAGGATACGGCTGCGTCATCCGTCTCTCCCACGGCAAGACTGTCAATATTGAAACATCTTCTTGAAAACAATCCGGCTACTTTACACAGGACACCGGAACGGTTCTCTACCAGTACGGAATATATTCTTTTCATTTACGTCCAGCCTCCTCTTTCTTATTTTACCAGATCCATCGGATCAATCAGGCATTCTAACAGCATGGTATTATCTTCCGCAAGGAACTTGTCCAGCACTTCCTCCACGTGTTCCATATTCTCCAGACGAAGATACGGAATGTCATAAGCTGCGGATAATTTTTCCAGGTCAGGGCTTCCGGACAGATCTACCACGGAATAATGGTCTTTATAGGTATAATGCTGATACTCACGCACCATGCCGAGATAATTGTTTTTCAGCACGATAATCTTCACCGGAATGTGATGCTGTCTTATCGTTGCCAGTTCCATCATGGACATCTGGAAAGAGCCGTCACCGCACACGGCAATGACCTGTTTGTCCATAGCCGCCGTCTTGGCTCCCATTGCGGCCGGAATGGAATATCCCATGGTACCCATACCGCCGGAAGTTAAAAATTTGCCTTTTTTCACAATATGATAACCGCAGGACCAAATCTGATTCTGACCGACATCTGCTACATAGACGCCGTCTTCCTGCATCTTTTCGGAAAGTCTGGTGATGAACGTCGCCGGATCCACGTAATCAGGATTCGGGGTTCTCTTTTTCTCCATAGTACTGCGGTACTCATTCAGCGTATTGATCCACTCCTCATAGTTGCAGGTGAATTCCTCTTTTTCGAAATCCCGGAAAATATGTTTTGCATCACCGACCAGAGGAATCGATGGTCCGGCATTTTTACCGATCTCCGCAGGATCCACATCGATATGTACCAGTATTTTATTCCGGGTGATCAGATCCGGCTGACTGACAGCCCGGTCTGCCACACGCGCTCCTACCATGATCAACAGATCAGATTCATTCATGGCACGGTTGGCATAAGCTTTGCCGTTGTTTCCCACCATTCCGTAATACAGAGGATGCTCTGTCGGCATCACACCGATGCCCATCATGGTGGAAACGACAGGAATTCCGTGTTTTTCGGAAAAACTGCGAAGTTCCTCTTCCGCTTCACTAAGCAGCACACCACCGCCGGCACAGATGATCGGACGTTTTGCTTTTTCCAGTTCTTTAATTACCTTTTTGATCTGTACGGCATGTCCCTTTACCGTCGGTTTATAAGTACGAAGATTTACTTCTTCCGGATAATGGTAATTCTTGATTACCGCATTCTGAATATCGATGGGAATATCGATAAGTACAGGTCCTTTTCTTCCGGTGTTGGCAATATAAAACGCTTCCTTGAATACTCTGGGAATGTCGTTTACATTTTTGACCAGATAGCTGTATTTTACAAAAGACTCCACCGCACCGGTGATATCGGCTTCCTGGAATACATCGCTTCCCAGCAGTTCGCTGTTTACCTGCCCGGTAATGCAGACTAACGGGATGCTGTCCGCAAAAGCCGTTGCAATACCGGTGATCACGTTGGTAGCACCCGGGCCGGAAGTCACCGCGCATACACCGGGTCTGCCGGTCATTCGTGCAACGCCGCTGGCTGCATGTGCTGCATTTTGTTCCGTACGGATCAATACCGTTTTGATCTCAGAATCCAGTATACTGTTAAAAAAAGGACAGATCGCCACTCCGGGATAACCGAAAACAGTCGTTACTCCCTCCGCTTCCAGACATTTTATAATTGCATCTGCTCCAATCATCTTCGCACACTCCTTTATTCTATGTTCACTATGCCAAAAGGCTTTTTGCCAGTTTCACAGCATCCGCGGCGTCTTTGGAATAACCGTCCGCACCAATCTCATCTGCATATTCCTGAGTAATTACCGCACCTCCGATAATGATTTTGGCAGTAATTCCTTCTTCTTTTGCAGCAGCTACGATTTCACGCATTCTCTGCATCGTTGTGGTCATCAATGCAGAAAGTGCAATAAATTCGGCATGGTGTTCTTTCGCTGTCTCTAAAATCTTAGCCTGTGGCACATCTTTGCCGAGATCGATTACATGGAATCCATGATTTTTCAGCATCAGTGCCACCAGATTTTTGCCGATATCGTGGATATCTCCTTCTACTGTAGCAATAACGACTACCGGCATTTCTTCTCCGCTGCCGTCGGTCTGCAATAAGGGCTCCAATACTTCGATTGCACTTTTCATTGCTTCGGCACTGGCAATCAATTGCGGCAGAAAATATTTTCCCTGATCAAAATATTCACCCACCTGATTGATGGCAGGAAGTAATACCTGATTTAAAAGTTCCGACGGTTTTTCTCCGCCTTCTAATGCTTCATGGGTAATCTTGGCAATACCGTTACGATTTCCTTTCAGCACCGCATTTTTCAGCTTTTCCTGCAATTCGTTAATCTCAGGTGCTTTCTCTGCGTCCACTGCTTTTTTATCACCGGATGTATTCGTGCCCTGTGCTTCATTAGCGCCTTGTGTTGCATTAACACTCTGTGTTGCTCCTGTGCTTTCCAGGGCAGCCAGCTTTTCGGCGAGCGCAGCTTCCTTTTCTTCTCTTCTTTCCTTCACACCACCGGCATATTCTATGTAGCGAAGCGCGGCATCTTCTTTGTTCAGCAACAGATCCGCAGCAAGTGCGCAGCTCATGAGGAGTTCCTGGGAAGGATTCGCGATTGCCATGGTAAGTCCCGCCTGAATCGCCAATGTCAGGAAAGCAGTATTCACAAAGCTTCTCTCCGGCATGGAAAACGAGATATTAGACAAACCGCAGATCGTCGCAAAACCATTTTCTTTACAGTACCGGATGGTCTCAAGTGTCTCCAGTCCGGCATTGGGATTCGCTCCTATGGTCGCCACCAGACCGTCGACGACAATATCTTCCTTTTTCATTCCGAACAAACAGGCGCGTTCGTAAATTTTATGAATGATTTCCTTTTTTTCTGCAATACTCTTCGGCAGACCCGCATCCGACAAAGGAAGCAAAATGAACATTGCTCCGTATTTTGCCACAATGGGAATCAGTTTTTCAAACTTTTCCGTCTCCAGTGACACAGAGTTCACCAAAGCACGTCCTGGATAATTGCGAAGTGCCGCTTCCAATACTTCCACATAACTGGAATCCAGTGACAGGGGCAGATTGGTCACACCACTTACTTCCTCCATTGCCCGGAGCATACTCGCCTTTTCATCAATACCGCTCATCCCCATATTGATATCCAGTACTTTGGCACCACAGTTTTCCTGTTCTTCCGCGAACTGGATGACTTTTTCGAAATTTCCTTCACGCAGCTGCGCCTGAAGGGCTTTTTTGCCGGTAGGATTAATACGCTCTCCGACGACGAAGAATCCGTCATTTTGTCCGAAGCTGACGGTAGATCGTTCCGAAGTCAGATACCGGATTCCATCCGGGCGTCTTGGCACAGTCACGGTGGCTTCTGTGCCAAACCGGTCATGGATGCCCTGGATAAACGCAGGCGTCGTGCCGCAGCATCCGCCCAGAATCGTTGCACCGGCGTTTACCAGTACCTCCATTTCTTCTGCGAACTCATCTGCCTCCATGTTATAACAGGTCGTCCCGTTTTCATCCAGAAAAGGAAGTCCCGCATTCGGCTTTGCGATGACCGGAATTCTCGTAACAGATACCATATCAGAAATGATCTGCTCCATCTGTGCCGGACCCGTGGAGCAGTTGGCTCCGACAGCGACCACGCCCAGACTTTCCAGAACAATTGCCGCAGTTTTTGCGTCTGTACCGAACAACGTTCTGCCATCTGCCTCAAAGGTAAGGGTTGCAATCACCGGAAGATCACAGACTTCTTTTGCGGCAATCAGTGCTGCTCTGGTCTCTGCCAGGCTCATCATGGTCTCTACCACCAAAAGATTCGCTCCGGCATCCACCAGACACAGAATCTGCTCTTTGTAGATGTCGATCAATTCTTCCAGTTCCATTTTCCCCATGGGTTTCAACTGTTCGCCTGTCATGGTAAGATCTCCGGCCACATAAACAGGATGTCCCGGTGTACTTGCCGCAGCTTCTCTGGAAATCGCCACCAGTTCATGAATCATGGAGGACATATTTTTTTCCAGATGAAATTCCGCAAGTTTCACACGGTTGGCGGTAAACGTCGGCGCATACAGAATATTGGTTCCGGCATGTACATATTCTTTTTGTAATTTTAACATGACATCCTTATGTTCCAGAATCCACTGCTCCGGGCACACACCGGAAGGCATACCGGCTTTCACCAGATTGGAGCCGGTCGCACCATCCAGATATAAGATATGATTTTTACTTAATTGATTGAATGCTTCTCTCGTCATTGTTCTCTTTTCCTGTTTCTTAATTCTTTTCATCATACCACAATCTGCTTTTACTCGTAAAGTGGTCGTTTTAACATTATGAGGTTGCGTAAAGCGTCAGAATATGATAAATTCTATGTGAATCAATTGATTTGGAGGATGATTATTTTGAAAAATAAAATACTTGCTATGACAGCCGGAATACTGACTGTGCTCACACTTACCGCTTGTGGAAAGGATCCGCAGCTGACACAGTTTAAAGAAGAAATAGATGCTTTCTGCACTGAAATCTCTGATATCGACACGGAGATCAATAACGTGGATGCGCAATCCGAAAACGCAACAGAGGAATTATTGGGATATCTCGACCAGCTGGATGCTGCTTTTCAGGATTTCGCCGCACTGGATTTTCCTACGGAATTTGATTATTTAGAGTCTCTGGCAGATGAAGCCGGCGAATACATGACAAACGCTGTGGAGAGCTATCATGACGCTTACAGTAACGGTGGTTACAATCAGCTTACCGCAGATTATGCCAAAGAAAACTACGCAAGAGCTTATAAGAGAATTCAGATCATTATCACTTTCCTGCATGGCGAACAGCCGGAAGATGTGAATCTGACGACTGCTGAAGAAACAACGGATGCGGAAACAACTTCTGCCGCAGAATAACGCAAAATCAAAGAATATTTCATTGCATTTTCCGATAACAACTTCAGAAAAAAAGTCCCGGTACATTGTACCGGGATTTTTTATACAAAACTTATTATTTTAAAATCTTGATCTGACCGATCAGGGGAACTTCCTTCTCCTGCTCCTGGCAAGCATAAATCAGGCCCATGATCCAGCATACAAACAGGAAAATGCTAAGAATTGCATTTACAATACCACCAACATAAGGAATAAAGCTGATAACACCGGCAATGATCTGGCCGATCAGAATTACCAGTGCCTGATTCAGATGGAACTTAGCGCCCTCTTTATCGCCTGCGCAAAAAGCAACGATCCAGCCGATCCAAGTGATGTAAGCAATAATACCTGTAGTTTTTTTGTTCATATTTTTCTCCCTCTGCACTTTTGTGCTTAAAATTTTCTGTATATGTATATAATCAAATACAGTCATAATGAAATATGAAAACCAAGAAGTAACACATTTTTTAAAATGAAGTTTCCAATCAGAATCACAACAGCCAGATACAAATGCCATTCATGAAATTTCCAACCTCTTATCCTGCCGATGTGCAATCTGGCAAAAGTCTGTGTCAGCATAAAACCGGCAAAAACAATTGCTGTATAAGTTACCAACGGATGATACCAGGTTGCAGTTAAAAGATGCCCGTGTAATAAAGCATTCACCGCTCTCGTGCCTCCGCACCCGGGACAATAGCATCCGAATAGTCGATAAATCACACAGGTGTATCCGTCAAGTCTCGGAACAATGACATAAATGTAGATCAGAATTCCTACGAATCCAACCAACAGAAATATCCAGCCGACAATATAAAGTTGATCTTCCAGGCTTCGCTGTCTCTTAGTAGTAGTTAGCAAGTTCACTCATGAATGCAACTGAAAATACAGTTGCTAAAATGGTAATCAGGATTCCCAATACAATACCGATAATAGAACAAATCAAGCCTGCTTTTGCAAGTCCGGTTCCACCCTGCTTATTGGCAAATACCGCGCAGATAATGCCTCCGATTCCGAATAAAGCGCCAATCCATCCGGTGCAGCATCCGAGAACGATAGAAAGAATACCCAGTACCAGGCTGACAATAGCCAGTACATTGGTGTCCTTGTTCTCTGCCTGCGCAGGTACGGTCTGTGCTGCCCGGGGCTGTACATTTGCCGTATAATCCTGATAATTGTTTACAGGCTGTTCTGCCACGGGGGGCTCCTGTACAGGTTCTGCCGGAGTTACTTCTGTCGCTGTAGTATCTACAGTAACGTTGTTTTCGTTTTCAAAATTCTGTCCGTCCATTTTCTCCTCTTTCCGCCCATTTTCATTCGGGCACTTTATTAATCCGCCAAAGGATTACCTTTGCCGTCTTTGTCGATCTTGCCAGTCAGAATCATGATGGCTTCCACCAGTGCCCAGATTCCGACACCCATTAGAATGGGAATTCCGATAATAACACAACTTAAGAGTAATCCCACAATGGAAAGCACTAACTGCGTAACCGCTTTACCGGTATAACCAAGATAAAAATTATGTATGCCGAAACCTCCAAGGAAAATTCCCAGAAGTCCGGCTGCCAGTTTTGATTTTGCATCCGGTGCCGGCGCCTGTTTATTGGCTACACCGCAATTCAAACACACTGTTGCATCCGGAGCTAAAGGTTTACCGCAGTTATGGCAATAATTACTGCCCTGCCCTTTGGCTACTCCGCACTTTACGCACATTACAGCTTCGTCTGTCATATAAGGCTCGCCGCAATTCTTACAATAGTACATTTATCCTTCCTCCCTCTTTTTTATGACTCAGTAGATATCCAGGTCATTAAGGTACATTATACAGGATGATGGTCTATTTTACCAGTGATATTTTACCATTATAAAACCATCTAACGTGCAATTTTCAGACCCGTGTTGATTTTGCCCTTCTTTTTGTGAAAAAGCCAAAAACATTATGGTACAGTCCGCACCATCCTAAAACAGCCATTGTCGAGAATACCGGAATTGTGTTATAGAGATATCTCGCCCTGGCTTCGAATAACATCACAAATAGAAACATGCCGATAAAAGTAATGATCAGAATATTCAAAACACTCAGATTTTCCGAACCGGATGCTTCCTCCGTCTGTTTTTTCTTCCAAAGTCTGTAACTTGTAGTGATTGCAACCTGCAATGTTCCCATCACGATCCCGGTCAGAACGAAGATCCAGATCCCCTGGCTCAGTGTGGTAAACCAGATATAATCTTTTCCGTCCAGCCAGTAAAAATCACGCAGTGACTGTTTCCAGCAGCTGTCCGTAATGTCAGGATAGTCCCACGCCTGAAAATATCCCTCCTGGTACCAGCTGAAGGTACCATCGTTAAAGTTCATGACCTGTTTTCGCAGCCAGAAATAAAGAGAGCCTTTGATTCCCCGGTCATGCATTCTGTTCCGAATACCGTTTATTTCATATTTAACTCTTACCGCTTTGGGATTGCCGGCAAAAGAACGTACAATCTCCAGACCTTCACCGGAACAGGAACCTGTAGTCTCTTCGTTTAACCCATTGTACATATAATTGCTCCACCCGATTTCCATGTCGGGATCGTATTCATAATGCAGTGTCTGATACATTCCCTGTTTGCACCATGCCGCCAGAGCGAACGCAATCACAAGCATGAGCAATTTCATACCCAGTCTGCTTAATTTAAGTCGGATTCTACTTTCCGTATCCAACAGAATCCAAAGCGCATCCACTGCCACGATTGCGATCACAGTCACATAACAGGTAGCCTTCATAATGCCGCTTAGGCTTCCGAGAAACATCAACAGACACCAAAAGAGATACTTCCATCGGCTTTTGCAGTTATGCAGAAGTGCATACAGAAAAATGAGCAGCATTGGCATTGCTATGGTACAGCTATCCGTGTAAGGAATTATTTTCCAGGGGGAAATTCCCAGAAAGAAACAGTTTACTACCAGTGCAACGACAGATGCCCCTATGTTCTTACTGATTTTCAGGACAAAAAGCACAGAGCACAGCACCGCTGCGGAAAGCATGATACACTGGTATTGAATCCAGATAAATTCCGGATTATACGGATAGACCTTCAGTCCTGACGAAATACAGTACAATTTGTATAAAAGCCATGTGATGGGAACATTATTGCTGTAAATCGTATAATAATCATCGTACCCAAGCTCTCCGCCCTCAAAGATCCAGTGCGCCGAATTTGCCACCGCTCCACAATCCCATCCGCCATAAAATGCGATGCATTTGGAAATGTTGACATTTATGAGATAGAAACACACACACACCACAACGGTTATGACGATAAAAACCATCTTTGCACGGGAAGTAAACGGAATTTTCCCGAGAAAATAATATAAAAATCCCAACACTGCCGCCCCTGTCAGTGCGCATAAGAACAAAAAACGGTTTCATTCCACCGTAATGATCTTATGCATTTCATTATAATTCATATTACTTCCGTAAGAAATCATATAAAAGAAAACCGGAAGAAACAACAGCAATAAAAGGACAGCGAAAATAATGGTGCTGATATATTTTTTCTTCATTCTGTGTGATCCTTTTCCATATTATTCTGCAGTCTGTCGGACAATATTGTAGCATTTTTCCATCAGATTTACAATATAGCAAGCGAGAAATCCCTATCCCACAAAATCTATCCGGTAAATTTTGTCTGCCGGAATCTCTCTTTCCATGATCCGGATGCATTTCTTTTGTTGGTCTATTTTACGGATCTGCCCTTCCAACGTACAGTATGCTCCACCTTCTTTTTGGTGGTCCGGTAAAAAATAGGTAATTCTGACGATAATGGGATTCGCAAGATGTTCTCTGAGATAAGAAAGCTGTCTGTCAATCTCCTGCTTGCGATCTTCTTCCAATTCTATAAAGTGTTCTGTCAGGCGTGCCGTTTCCCGCAAGGCATCGTCGTATCCTGTCAGTGCCGCAAAAGGTGAAAACTGTGCTGCCCGATCCTGCAAGGACATTCTGGGATGCCTTGGAGAATCCGGATGGGGAAGAAAAAGCATATCTTTATATTTGTCATTCATTGCCTTGATCTCCTGCCTTTGATCCGGTCACTTTCCCCAACAATATCTTCGGTACTTATCGTATGACCAGACGTTTTTACGCTCTGTGCCCGCCGATCTGACGGTTTCTGTCTATTGCAGTTGCTCCTTCCTGAAGATCCGCCGCCTTCAGAATAGCATTTTTCCCGTACTTTGCTTTTACACGGAGCATTGCTTCCTGCAAATGCTGCTCTTTTTCCAGACGTTCCTTTTCTGTTTTTCGTTCCGTGGCTTCCGGCATGGTCTGCCCATCCCCCGTTATATTTCCATGCAAAAATCCTTCGGAAAACAGATCCAATTGTTCATACACCGGCTCATTTTTAACGCTATCCGCATCTTTTAAGTGATTTGCCACCAGAGTGATTCTCCTGCACAGCAGCATCGGATCTACCATGCGTTCATATAACGTCATGATGGTTTCCGTGATCTTACTGACTGATGCGGTCAGTGTGTCCAGATTCCCCGTGCCATGGGCATGTTTCGGCACACTTCTGCCGTAGCGGTCTATAGTGATCTCTCCGTGATAATGGTCGGCAATATCGGGGATTTTCAGGTTATCTATATCATAACCAATCGTCAGCACAATCTGATCTGTGACGAGTTTTTTCTCCACCAGATCCATTGCCAGTTGTTCCGCCATTTCCCGGACGACAATCTTCGTCTGTGTAAAATCTGTGGCACAATGTAATACCTGTCCGGAACTGATGCAGTTTGTCTCCGGCCGGTAGGATTTGATCAGATCCATAGTCACAGGTTCGTAGCCCCAGGCATGATCAATCAGAAGTTCCGCATTTACCCCGAACATCTTATAAAGCAGATCCTCATTGTAGTAATCCTGTGTTTTTCCAATGGAACATCTTGCGACATCTCCCATAGTAAACAGGCCTGCTGCTTCCAGTTTCTTCCGATATCCTGCTCCCACACGCCAAAAGTCTGTCAACGGTCTGTGATCCCACAATTGTTCCCTATAAGTGATTTCGTTCAGTTCGGCAATGCGGACACCATTGGAATCCGGTTCCATATGTTTCGCCAGAACATCCATTGCCACCTTGCACAGATACAGGTTCGTTCCGATACCTGCAGTTGCCGTCAGTTGTTTTTTCTCATAGATTTCCGTTGCAATCTTCGAAGCAAGCTCCCTTGCTGTCATCCGGTAAGTATGCAGATACTGCGTCACATCCAGAAACACTTCATCAATCGAATACACATGAATGTCTTCCGGTGCGATATATTTCAGATAAATATTATAGATCTGCGTACTGTATTCCAGATATCTCGACATACGGGGCGTTGCCGTAATAAATCCGGCTTCCAGTTCCGGATGCGCCTGTAATTCATCCGCAAAGGCTGATTGTCCGGAGAATATGCCACCCGGAGCCCTGACCTTTCGTAAAGCATTCACCTCCCGCATCTTGGAGACCACTTCGAACAGTCTCGCCCGTCCCGAGATGCCGTAAGCCTTCAGAGAAGGAGACACTGCCAGACAGATCGTCTTCTGCGTCCGTGAAGCATCCGCCACCACAAGGTTCGTGTTTAACGGATCCAGACCTCTGTCAGCACATTCCACAGAGGCATAAAAGGACTTCAGATCCATTGCAATATACGTATGCGATTGTCCGTCCATCAGATGCCTCCTTTCTGTCCACTGCACTCATTATATCAGAACATGCATTCGGTTACAAAGTAATTTTTTGTCAAAAAAGAGCTCCCGAAAAATATCGGGAGCCCTGAAAAATCTTATTTTATAAGTTTTTTATATTAGAACTTGCCGGCCTTTGCTGCTTCCTCGATGGATACAGCTACAGCTACGGTAGCGCCTACCATAGGGTTGTTGCCCATACCGATCAGACCCATCATCTCTACGTGTGCGGGTACGGAGGAAGATCCTGCGAACTGCGCGTCAGAGTGCATACGGCCCAGAGTATCGGTGAAACCGTAAGAAGCGGGACCTGCAGCCATGTTATCGGGATGCAGAGTACGTCCGGTACCGCCGCCGGAAGCTACGGAGAAGTACTTCTTGCCTGCTTCCAGTCTCTCCTTCTTGTAAGTACCGGCTACAGGATGCTGGAATCTGGTAGGATTGGTAGAGTTACCGGTGATGGATACATCTACGTTCTCCTTCCACATGATAGCAACACCTTCGGGAACGCTGTTAGCGCCGTAGCAGTTAACCTTTGCACGAAGTCCCTCGGAGTAAGCGATTCTCTCTACCTCGGTAACGGTGTTGGTGTAAGGATCATAAGAAGTCTCAACAAAGGTAAATCCATTGATACGGGAAATGATCTTTGCAGCGTCCTTACCAAGACCGTTCAGGATAACACGTAAAGGCTTCTGACGAACTTTGTTAGCCTTCTCTGCGATGCCGATTGCGCCTTCTGCAGCTGCGAAGGACTCATGTCCAGCCAGAAAACAGAAGCAGTCGGTATCCTCTTCCAGAAGCATCTTGCCCAGGTTACCATGGCCAAGACCTACCTTACGGGTATCAGCAACGGAACCGGGGATACAGAATGCCTGTAAGCCTTCACCGATTGCTGCAGCTGCTTCAGATGCCTTTCTGCAGCCTTTCTTGATTGCGATTGCAGCGCCTACAGTGTAAGCCCAGCAAGCATTTTCAAAACAGATGGGCTGGATCTTCTTAACCTGATCGTATACATCCAGACCTGCATCTTTTGTGATCTTCTCTGCTTCTTCGATAGAGGAGATACCATAGCTGTTCAGTACAGCGTTGATTTTATCAATACGTCTTTCATAGGATTCAAATAAAGCCATTTTTTCTGTCCTCCTGTATCTTATTGTTTTCTGGGATCGATGATCTTAACTGCATCGTCTACACGACCATACTGGCCCTTAGCCTTTTCCCATGCAGTGTTGGCATCGTCACCCTTCTTGATGAAGTCGGTCATCTTGCCGAGGTTAACGAACTGGTAACCGATGATCTGATCATCCTTGTCCAGAGCGATACCGGTTACATAACCTTCTGCCATCTCCAGATAACGGGGACCCTTCTTCAGAGTACCGTACATAGTACCAACCTGGCTTCTTAAGCCCTTACCGAGGTCTTCCAGACCTGCGCCTACAGGCAGACCTTCCTCAGAGAATGCACTCTGGGTACGACCGTAAA
Organism: uncultured Acetatifactor sp.; assembly: GCA_934394665.1. GTDB lineage: Bacteria > Bacillota > Clostridia > Lachnospirales > Lachnospiraceae > Acetatifactor. The sequence continues at coordinate 38,719 of CAKRRS010000018.1, forward strand.
CGATCTGTAAGAACAGCTCTCTCATAGCAGTGTTGATTGCATCACATACAAGGTCAGTATTTAAAGCTTCCATAACGGTCAGACCGGGCAGGATCTCAGCAGCCATAGCTGCGGAGTGGGTCATACCGGAACATCCAACGGTCTCTACCAGAGCTTCCTGGATGATACCTTCCTTAACGTTCAGGGTCAGCTTACATGCACCCTGCTGAGGTGCACACCAGCCCACACCGTGAGTCAGACCGGAAATATCCTTAACTTCTTTTGCCTGCACCCATTTTGCCTCTTCGGGAATGGGAGCACAACCATGATGTACGCCCTGTGCAACGGGACACATTTCTTCAACTTCTTTTGAATAAATCATGTGAAATCTCCTTTCAATATGTACTTATAATACTATTGATAAAATAATATCATAATGGTCGTGTTCATTCTCTCATATTTCCCC
>CAKRRS010000019.1 GCA_934394665.1 uncultured Acetatifactor sp.
TCCTCTCCTCTCTGTACATAGGCATCAAACCATTCTCTGCAGCGGGCATTGTTGCCGCCGCAGTCCAGATGAAGCATCACTCTGCTATCCGGGGATACTTCTCTCACCGCACGGATGCCCGCACTGATGAATCTTGCAATATTGTCTACGTTGTCCCATTTTCCATGGGGCCACATCAGACCATTGGTGATCTCATTTCCCACCTGTACCATCTCCGGAAGCAGATCGAGACGCTTTAACTTCAAAAGCACATCCTTTGTGTAATCATACACATGCTTCTCCAGTGCATCCGCATCGGCATACGCCCACTCCTTGGGAGGGAACTGTTTGCCGGGATCTGCCCAGAAATCACTGTAGTGCAGATCCAGCAGATAGCTGTAGCCCAGCTTTTTACCGGCCGAAGCCAGTGCCACCAGCTTGGTGAAATCGCTGGTACCGGCACTGTAAGGCTTGCCGTCCTCACTGTAAGGATCGTTCCAGAGACGGATGCGCAGAGAGTTAGCACCGTATTTTTTCAGGATCTCCAGTGCGTCCCCCTCTTTGCCTTCGTCATAATACTTTGCACCGAGAGCTGTCTCTTCCGGCAAAGTCGATACATCCATACCTTTGATAAATTCTTCCATATATTAACTCTTTGTCTCCATGTCATACATTTATCCGGAGAATCCATTCCATGGATTCTCCCAGGTTAAACTGCCGAAGCAGTTTAACCTTTCACGGCACCACCGGTAATACCTTCCACATAGAACTTCTGCATGATGACAAACAATACAGAAATAGGAATGGATACCAGTACACCGCCTGCGCAGAACTGACCAAAGTAAGTGTTGATCAGGCTCTTATCCAGCATGTTGTACAGACCGATGGCAACCGTCCACTGCGAAGAAATACCGGAATTCAACATCAGCTTTGCATATACGAAATCCATCCAGGGGGACAGGAAGGAGCTGATAACGGTATACACAATGATGGGACGGCTCATGGGGATAACAACCTTCCAGAAGATCGTAGCCTCACTGGCTCCATCCAGATAAGCGGCCTCGCGCAGGGAATTCGGGATCGTATCGAAGAAGCCCTTTGCGATCAGGTAACCCAGACCGGAACCGGCAGAATATACCAGGATCAGTCCGAGGTGCGTATTGGTCAGGTTCAGGGTCTTCAGGATAAAATATACTGCGATCATGGACAATACACCGGGGAACAGATTCACAATAACTGCAGCGTTCATCAGCGGCTTACGTGCCGGGAAACGCATGCAGGAGGTCGCATAAGCCACCATCAGTACAAAAGCAGTGGAGATCACACATACCACACATGCAATGATGAAGGTGTTCTTGAACCAGTTCGGGAACTGTGCCACACTGTCTGCGGAAAACAACAGGTTCTTATAGTTGACCAGGCTCCATTCCTTCGGGAAAAAGGTGCTGGTATTCATGCCGGTGTATGCACTGAAGGAGGTGACCACCAGCCATACGATGGGCACCAGCCAGACAAATGCCAAAAACGCCAGTAACAGGTTATGTAATAAAGTCTTAATAAATCTCTTCATTAACGGAACGCCTCCTCTCTGTCACCCTTCAGGAATCTGCTGAAGGCAATGAGGGTAAATACCGCACAAAGGATAAACACGATAATACCGATGGCGGATGCCATCTTGTAATTGTAATAACTCTGTGTCAGATTGAACAGCCAGGTGATCAGCAGGTCCACTTCCTTCGCCTGGGAGTTCGCCATGGCCTGATTGGTGGTGGTATATACACCCTGGGTCAACAGATAGATTACGTTAAAGTTATTAATATTCTTGACAAAATCCGTTACCAGAGAAGGTCCGGTGACGAACAGCATATACGGCATGGTGATATGAATAAAGCTCTGCAGAGGAGTAGCTCCGTCAATCTTCGCACTCTCCAGCTGGTCAGAAGGAATATTCATCAGCACACCGGTAGCGATCAGCATCTGGTAAGGAATACCGATCCAGATATTGATCAGGATGATCATTACGTGTGCCCATCCGGGAGCGGACAAAAACGGAATATAACTGGTGCTGATCGCGCCGATATCTCTCAGCCACTGGGTAATTCCCGCATTGGCACAGATTGTGTTCATGATACCGTTGTTAGCGAAGAAGTTACGTACCAGAAGCAAGGAAACGAACTGGGGAACTGCGATCGTTACAATGAACAGCGTTCTCCACAGCTTCGGCAGCTTCGTTCTCTTATTATTGATCAGCAAGGACAACAGGATACCGCCAAGGTAAGTGGTAAAGGTTGCGAACAGTGCCCATACCAGTGTCCAGATCAAAATCTTACGGAAAGCATAACCGAAGGTAATGGTCATTCCACCGTTGGAGAACAGATTCTTGAAATTGGTAAATCCCACCCAGGTAAACAAAGCGGAAGGAGGCATATGTCCCTGATCATAGTTTGTAAATGCGACAGCGATCAGGATCAACAGAGGAACGATCGTGAAAATAACGACCCCCATGACGGGAAGTGCCAGCAGTGTGATATAGAATTTATCATTCTTGAACTGCTGCAGATCCTCTACAAACGTATTGATATGTTCTCCTGCCTGTGCTTTTTTCTGAAGCCGGTAAACAGTCACTTCATTCTTAAGCCAGATCACCAGAAATGTAAACCAGATAACAAATGAAACTACGGAGAACAACAAGATCATAAACGAGTTGTCATAATCGTTGAATTCATTCTGCATGGTTACAATGTTGAAAACCGTCTCCTGCTGAACAGTTCCCAAAGTTCCAAAATCACGTACATACTCTGTGGCAAAGCCAAAGGTAAATACAATGACTGCCACTTCGAGCAGAGTCATTAAAATACCTTTGATAATTTGTTTTCTGCGGATATATCCTGCTCCCATCCAGACCAGGGATAATTTTACGAACAGATCTCCTTTTACGACTGCCTCACCGAACTCCTTGAAGAATCCGCCGATTCCGCTCTTTTTCTTCTTCATTCTCTGCCCTCTCCTTTCTTAATATTAAAATAAATAATTTAGTAACTATTTGGAACACCTTCCCGCATTCATCTGACTAGTTACATAACCCGGCAGGCAGGAGTCGAACCCACTTACCGGAAACGTTTCCTGTAAAAAAGGCATCCCTCCACTACGTATTATTGTTCATAGCTTCAGGACGCCTTTCTATTCTCTGTATTCGTTCTGCACCAGAACGTTTTCATCATTCATTTGTAACAGAACCGGAACAGATCATCTTCCCAAACTTATTCAGCGGGTACGGAAACACCTTCTACCAGCTCATCCAGTGCTGCCTGGATACCAGCTTCATCATCAGCCTTCAGCTGACCCTGAGCTACTTTCTCACCGAAGGTAGCGGTAGGATCCCAGTACTTGCCACCGACGATCTGAACTACACCATAAGCGGACTGCTCAGCCAGAGCTGCGATAGCGGTATTGGAAGAAACTTCCTCGGAACCTGCTACGTTGATATTGGAAGGTCCGATCTCTCTCTCTGCGAAACGTACTGCCTGGTTGTCTTCGTTGGTGATCCAGTCAGCCAGCAGAGTTGCCCAGCCTGCATTTGCAGAATACTTGTTAACACCTACCAGTTTGAAGCCTGCTACAGAGCCCTGCTGGATCTGCTTGTCGCCACAGGTATAGGTAGGAAGCTTGGTAGCTGCGTAGCCATCACCAAAAGCGGTCTGAGCTGCGGTTGCATCCCAGGTACCGGAAACTACTGCACACAGATCACCGGAAGCGATCTGGTTAGATACGTCACCATCAGCGATCGGAAGGAATGCGCTGTTGCCGGTGATGTTCAGCATAGCCTGTACCACCTGTACACCGGTAACGCCATCAGCGCTGGTGCCGTTCCAGTCCATAGCAGTGCTGCCGTCATCATTCAGTGCGGTAGTGAAGCCTGCACCATAGAAGAAGGAAGCGTTATACCAACCGGAAGCAAGAGTCATACCAACCTTCTTGCCAGCCTTATCAGCTGCTGCAAGTAAGGTATCCCAGCTCTGTGCATCTTCGGGAGTTACTAAAGTGGAATTGTAATATAAGAAATAACCGTTATCAGCACTCATAGGGAATGCATACAGTGTGCCGTCCTTGGTTGCTGCATCTACAGAACCGGGAGCATTTGCGCTCTTAACATCAGCTACGCTCTTGCCTGCATAAGCTTCCAGAGCTGCATCCATTTCATCGATGGACTGCAGGGCACCTGCATTTACCAGATCGATCAGCTGATCAGATGCGAAAGCATACACATCAGCAGCAGCCTCAATATCGGCTAAAACAGTATCTTTAGCTGTGGACTCGGATTCGGTACCAAGCTGGATATCGAAGTTTGCATAATCTGCATAATGCTCCTTGAAGGAATCGATCATGCCCTGTAACATGGTCTGATCTTCCTCAGCACCCCAGATTCTCAGGGTAACGTCCTGCTTCTCAGCGGGAGCGGTCTGTGCAGCTTCGGTAGAAGCTGCGGTGGTAGCAACGGCATCAGTACTGGTGTTGGAAGAATCAGAGCTTCCACAAGCTACCAGAGAGAATGCCATAGTCAGTGACATTGCTAAAGCGACTAACTTTTTCATTTTGTTATCCTCCTGTTTTGTTTTGCAAGTTTTGTGCGCATTGCGCAACCGCTTGTCTACGATAATAGTGTAGCAACATTTCCTTATGTTGTCAATTTATAATAATGACTGATATTGATGCTAAAAATTGTGCATTTTGCACAATCATATTTTGAAACCCTTGATTTTACTGGCTTTTCAGCACATCCCTTTTTTTGAAAAAAATGCTTTTTTTATAATTTTTTTGAGTAAAATTGAGGAAAACGTTTTTCCAGATTATGATTTTCACGCTTCTGTTCAGCCTTTTGTAGACTCCTTTAGGATGATCTCATAGTCCAAAAGTGTTTTGTCCGGTACTGTTTTGCCATGGATCCTATCCAACAGCACCTGGCAGGATCTTCTGCCCAACTCTGTGATATTGAATTTCAGCGAGGTTATGGTAATCGGATAATTTTCCAGAATGCGGCTGTAATGACAGGATGCCACCTTCATCTGATCCGGTATGCGCACACCCATGTGGGCAAGCTTTCTGACCACTTCGTCACAGATATAGTCATCCTGGCACAGAATGCACTCCACGCCGCTGTTTTTCAACTCTTCCACCGCTTTTTCCACCATAGCCCTGCTACTTAAATCCGTGTAGACCAGGTCCTGGTTCAGCTTCCGTTTTCCCTTGCGGTAGGCTTCTTCATATCCCTGATACCTGCAGCGGTTTACCATCTGGTCCATATTGCTTCCCAGGTAGGCAATGTTCTGGATCCCTTTGGCAAACAGAACCGTCACCAGCTCCTTACAGGCTCCCACATTATCATGATCTACCTGTACCACATCATCATCCGGAAATTTTCCCACAACCACGAAGGGAATCTGCTTCTGTTTCAGGAATTTAACGTATTTGTCGTTCTCGTAAGTTCTGGTAAGGATCATTCCGTCCACTTTCCGGTTCTTGATCAGCCGCTCCAATGGTTTGGTATCGTTTCCGTTCGTCGTGACCACGATAATATCATAATCATTGGCCTGTGCCACTTCTTCCACGCCATACATACAGGTATGGAAAAAGGGCATATCCACAAGGGTATTGACCTCCGGCAGGATAATGGCAATATTATTGGTCTTGGACTGTGCCAGACTCTGTGCCGCTGCATTGGGATAAAAACCATGCTCTTCTATGTAATCCAGAATCCGGTCCCTGGTAGCCGCACCGATACGGCCTTTCCCGGAGATTGCCCTGGAAACCGTACTGGCGGACACACCCAGTTCTCTGGCCACATCATGGATCGTCATTGTTTTATCATTCGCAGAATTATTGTTCATACCTTCATCACGCCTTTCCGTGACCTGCAACCCACAGATTGCAGGCACACTTTCCTCCCCATCCTTGCGCAATCCGGCATTTTTGTGTCTTTTAATGCCCCTTTTATGCGCAAACGATTGTTCATATTTATAGTAGCATCTTGCGATGTGGCTTTCAATGCATCTTTTTACACAAATTACCTCTTTATTTCTATACAATAGTTACAAAACAATCAAGTTTCTTGAAGTTGTTTAACCTGTTTTGCCGCATTTTGTTCCGGAACTGTTTCCAATCACATTCTTTATGATACTAATTTCCCGGAAGGCTCTCCGCCACGCACAGTTTTCCATACCCCACCCGGTCATTGGGATATTCCCTTTCGCCCCGTAATGGTCTTGCGCCTTTTCTGAGATAGGCTTTTACCTTTTCTCCATAAAGATAAGGATCGTTTCCCCGTATGATTCCCCATTCCATCAAAAGCGCCGCCGCACCGCTGACAATAGGCGTAGCGAACGAGGTACCGGTCACCGGGGTAAAGCTTCCGTACCCATCCGGTGCCTGAATATTCACGCCGGGGGCTACAAGATCCGGCTTGATCAAACCGGCAGGTGTTATGCCGATCGTGCGGGAAACGTCGGCATATCCTCTGCCGGAAAAGTCTGCATAGCTGTCGTAGACAGGATCGTAAGCTCCCACCGTGATCACTTTGGATGCCGTGGAGGGTATGGTCAGGGTCACTTGCGGCGTAGAACGATAAAAACCTGTAGTATCGCCAGTTCCGCTTCCTGCAGGAAGATAAAGATAGTACTGTCCGGTTACGGTCTCCATTTCTTCCAGCCCAAGAATCCAGATCCCTTCATTGATGTAGTCTCCCTGCAAGGGGATCATATCCAGATAAATCTCCTGCGCCACCGCATACGGCAGTGGTTCGCCCAGATAGGCCAAAATCCTGGTCTGCTCCAGTTGTATCGTATATTTGCCGCCCTGAATATTCGTGGACAGTTCCGCGTTTTCACCGCCCGGTGACTGCAGGCGCATCCGATACACGTCGCTGTAATTTTTCCACAGTTGGAGATTCAGACTTCTCTGATAGTTTCCCACCGCCAGTTCCACACGGTTGTCCCTTGCGATATTACTGGAAAAATGTCCTCTGGTATTTCCCTCGTTACCGCTGCCGACACAGATTACCGTCCTGCCGATTTCTGCGGCATTGTCCAGAAATCTCTCCAGCAAAGAGCTTCCGTCATGGGAACCATAACTGTTGCCAAAGCTTAAGTTGATCACCAGCGGCTGGTTTAATTCCAATGCTTTTCGTAAGGCATAGGTCACGCCGCGCATGATTTCCGTGGTTCTTGGAAAACCATCCTCCCTTGGCAGTCCCAGCTTCACCACAATCAGTTCTGCCGCCGGAGCCGCCCCGGTATAGCGTCCGTCCGGGCTTTTCCCGGCTGCAATGCCTGCGACAGCTGTGCCGTGACCTGTCAGGTCTCTGCTGGGGATTCGCAGGTAACGTTCCAATACGCCCAGTTGCAGTGCTTCATTGATCTCCGCTTCCGTATATTCCGTTCCCGTGGAGAATCCGGACGGCACCCTGCCAGGAATCATCTGATTCCATGGTATCATCTGATCCCATGGTATCGTCTGATCCCATGGTATCGTCTGATCCCATAAATACCGTATTCGGGTACCGCCGTCCGCCTTGCGGAATACTTCGAGATCCCATGTAATCCCGGAATCCAATACAGCCAAAAGAACGCCGCTTCCGGATAAGAAGGGCGTTCTCATTGTCACCGGTGGGAAACAGGATGCACTTGCCGGTTCTGTCTGTTGATAATAAAACCTCTTAGGCTTTTCCACATACTCGATCTCCGGGGTCTGTGACACGACCTCAATCAGATTCTCCGGCACTGTAAGGATAGCATAGCCGGCAATCAGTTCCTCCACCACAATATTTAATTGTCGCAGTCCGTCCAGGCTGCCGTGATATTTTACGATCAGCTCCCAGGTGCGAAGCTCCGCACTGTAGCCGACATTCAGATTTTCCGTCTGTTCCCGTTCTGTCTCCGGGGTCTCAAGTGCAAGATTCAGGATGTTTTCCAGTTTCTGATTCATAAAATTTCCACTGTTTTCTTGATTTTCCTACATTTTATGAGCCTCAATATCAAATTATTACTGTATTGATAACGTCCTGACAAACATGTGGTTGAGAAATAGTTCAAAGATGGAATAAATTCAAAATTACGCTTCCTTCGGAATCTGTCCGTCCACATGCAGGATATGGTTAATCAGCCAGTCCGTCAGGTAATTCAGAATATCCATGATCTGCTCATCCTGATTTCCTTCATCCTTCTCATGCTGATCAATAAATTCATCCAGTTTGTTGATAAATTCCTGATGCTGGATCTTCTGGGTAAAAATCTTTTTGTAATGGATAGATTCCATATACGCTTCTTCATCTGAAAAATGTTTTACGGTATAATCACGCAGTTTTTCCAGAATTGCATCGATCTTGTCATACTTGTCCGGTGTAAACTCTTCCTGCAGCAGTTCGTATGCTTCACCGGCATAGTCAAACAACTGCTTATGCTCCTGATCGATCATGTCAATTCCAATATAGTATTCCGGTTTCATTTCAAACATAACTCCAACCTTCTTTCGTATCTTTTTTGTATCTTTTCCTGTATCTTAAATATGCACTTTTCGTACAGAACTTTCAAGTGCTTCCATGCTTTTTATACTTTTTTAAGGATTCCCACTCCGAAATCATTCGCCCCAGAATTCCTTAAGCGCCCGCACTGCATATTCCGTATCCATCATGCCTGCTGTCTCCACAGCAGAATGCATGGCCAGCTGGGGCAGTCCGATGTCCACGCTGGACACCGATACATGGGCTGTGGAAATATTGCCCAGGGTAGAGCCTCCCGCAATATCGGAACGGTTGGCATAGGTCTGGTAAGGCACCTTCGCCCGTTCGCAGTAGTCCTTCATCTTTGCTGCCGAGATACCGTCAGTAGTGTATTTCTGGCTGCCATGGTATTTGATCACGATGCCGCCGTTGAGATAAGGGCGGTTTGTGGGATCTGCTTTTTCCGGATGATTCGGATGTACCGCATGCGCATTGTCCGCAGAGATCAGGAAACTGTCTGCCACCCAGCGCAGATACGTACTGCGACTCTCCTGCAGACTTTCCGTGATCCGCTGTAAGGTATCTTCCAGAAAAGTGGAATCTGCACCCTGTCTGGTACCGCTTCCTACCTCTTCATTATCAAATACCGCACAGAGATTAATATATTCTGCAGGCGTACTCTCCGTAAAAGCTTTTGTCAGGGCAAAAGCGCTCTGCAGATCATCCAGTCTGGGAGACAACACGAATTCTCCCCTTGCTCCTATCATTTTCCCTTCCTGTCTGGTGTACAGAAACAGGTCTTCTCCAAAAATCGTCTCTGCATCCACGCCTGCTGCTTCTGCTACCAGCGTTGCCAACGTGGGCTTCTCTACTATTTCCGGCTGTTCCTCCACATTCTCCGATGCATTATGTGCATCGTATGCATTATGTGCATCGTATGCATTATGTGCATCGTATGCACTATGTGCATCAAATGTTACGTCCGCAAACAAAGGAAGCATATCCACCTGAGGATTGTACTCCACCCCCTTGTTCATCTCACGATTCATGTGGATTGCCACATTGGGGATCACGCAGAGGTCACGGTCGATATTCACCAGTCTGCTCTCTATACCGCTTTCCCCCTTCACAGCCAGTCTGCCTGCGACAGACAGTGGTCTGTCCAGCCAGGTGGATAAGATCATGCCACCATACTTTTCTGTATTCAGACGTACATAATGTTCTTCCACGGTCAGTTCCGGCTTTTCCTTGATCTTAAAACAGGGCGAGTCGCTGTGTGCAGCCGCCATATGGAATCCTCTGATCTTCTTTTCTTCTGTGGGAAGCACAAATGCAATCACTGAGGAGTCATTTCGCCTGACATAATACCGCCTACCTCTCTTTAGGTTCCACTCGGCTGTTTCCTTCAATTCTTCAAATCCGGCAGCGGTAAGCAGCTCACCGATATTGGCAGCTGCGTGAAAGCAGGTCGGGCTTTTCTCTATAAAATCCAGCATTTCTTTCGCTGTTTTCTGAAAATCGTTCATCGTTCCAAGCATACCTTTCTGTCATAACAAATTCTTATCAGCACCGGATGACAACTATCCTTCCATTACGGCTGATATACGATTCCATGTGCAACAGCATCTGCCTGATCCTGTCCGCAGAATACCCCGGCGATTGCCAGTCCGAACGGAATCGAGGTTCCCATTCCCCGGGAGGTAATCACATTGCCGTCCACTTCCACAGGTCCGGCCGTGACTGCAGCGCCTGCCAGATGATCTTCAAAACAAGGGTAGGAACAAGCTCTCTTGCCTTTCAGGATTCCTCTGTGTCCGAAGATACTGGGTGCCGCACAGATTGCCGCGATATATTTGCCTGCCGCATAAAAGGCATCGACCTGCTGCATCAGCGCCTCGCAGGCTTCCAGATTCTTCGTACCCTGTCCGCCGCCGGGCAGCACCAGACAATCGTACGCTGCGAAATCCGTCTGGGAAAGTGTCTGATCTGCTGTTACGGGGATTCCGTGAGATCCCAGTACTTTTTTATCCTCTGTAATGGATATCATATCAATCGTCAGACCGCATCTGCGGCAGATATCCACGACCGTTAATCCTTCTATCTCTTCAAATCCGTTTGCCAGAAAAATGGCGATTTTGCTCATGAAGCTACCTCTCTTTCTATTCTGCTGCCGCCCCTGACAGCTACACGCTAACTATACAGACCCAATCTCGCATAGAATAAGTTTTCATATTACCACATTCAGTATACACAATTTGCCCCGTCAATTCAATTCCCACTCTCTCATCACTGCTCATTTTTCCCAATATTTTCATTCCTGTTTACAAACAACATGAAAAAAGCATTTCATAAACAGACTTCGGAATCTTTGAGAATCCTTATCCGTTTACATTGTATTTTAGGGGAAAATCATGTTATACTAAAGGCGTGGTTTCACGGCTTGTGCCGTATATTTACGCAAATACGCAATTTGTATTTCACGTTCCGAATACAGAAATGAGGTCTTATGGAAATCGAACGAAAATTCACATTAAAATCCCTGCCGGACAATCTGGAAAGCTATCCTTCCCATCATATTGAACAGGTATATCTGAATTATAATCCAGTAGTCAGAGCCAGAAAACAGGATGATGAATACTATCTTACTTATAAGGGCAGCGGAATGCTGGCCCGCGACGAGAGTAATCTTCCGTTGAATGAGGCATCTTACTATCACCTGCGCGAAAAAGCAGACGGCAGTGTCATCTCCAAGAGGCGTTACCTGATTCCGTTAGAGCACCCCGGATTCAAAGAAGGCTTCCCCACTCCTCCTTCAGATTATTCTCTGACCATAGAACTGGATGTCTTTGATGCTCCCTTTGCTCCCCTGATCATGGCCGAAGTGGAATTCGGCAGCAAAGAAGCGGCGGAAGCATTCGTCCCTCCCACATGGTTTGACAAAGATGTGACTTACTGTAAAGAATATCACAATTCTTATCTTGCACTGGAACTGCATCACGCTCCTGAAAATGTATAGCGTTCCCGACACGCAGTGCAATCGCCATTCCAAGACAGAGAAAAAGACGCGCAGACCTTCACATAAGGTTTGCGCGTCTTTTCTATCATATGTCACACGACGGTAAAACACTGAATACTTTCCTTTAACTGGTTCACTACATCTGTCAGTTCCTCCACCGCCTGTGAAATATCCTTCATCTCCTGTTGTAATCCCTGATTATTGTTTTCTACCACAGACAGTTTTTCCGTGCTGTCTCCCACTACCGTATCCATCTGCGCATTGGCGGCATTGACGTTTTGCAGGACAGTTTGTAATTCATCAATCTTTTGTCCGAACTCATTCATCATTTCATCCACATGATCTGCGGCTTCCTGATAATTTCTTCCGGTGTCCTCCAGTGCATCGTAATCCTTCATGACTCTGGTATTCATAAACTCCAAAAGTCTGGTGGCATTTGCCGAAAGTTCTTCCACGCTCTGCACTACACGGTTACTGATCTCCTGGATATTATTGGCGGACTCTCTGGAACTGTCGGCAAGTTTACGTATCTCATCCGCAACCACCGCAAATCCTTTTCCCGCCTCTCCGGCTCTGGCTGCTTCGATGGACGCATTTAACGCCAGCAGATTCGTCGTACCGGCAATTCCCAGAATTTCTTGCGTCAATTCCGTAATCTTGTGGATCTGTCTGCTGTTGGCAATGGATTCTGTCATCGTGGTATCGATCTCTTTCATCACAAGCGTTGCTTCCTGTTTACTCTCCACTGCCATCGTCTTCATCGTTCCGGCTTTCTGTTTGATATTTGCCGCATAATCTCTTCCATCCTGTGCAACCACAAGCATATTCTCCACGGTATGATCTAATACGTCGGTATCCTGCTGTACCCCACCGATGGCTCCCGTGACTAACTGCATTCCATCAGACATCACCTGCAGATTCTGCGTAGTATTCTCCGCGGTCACATTTACTTTCTCCACATTGGAAATAATATCGGATTGTTTGTCTTCCATGTGTCCGCATCCTTCCGTGACTGCGCGGATAATGATCTGCATCTGCGCCACCAGATCATTAATGGCAATTGCCAGTCTTCCTACTTCATCTCTCGATCTGACGCGGATCCGTCTGGTAATATCTCCTTTGTTTGCCCGGATTCCTTCCACCAGTGCATCCACCTGTTTTGTTGCATTTTTCACCGGTCCGATGACCCATAGCCGTAAGCCCAGCATAATCAGAATCAGTACCGCAAGTAACACCAGACTTGCCACAGTAACGATTACAGGCACTCTGGCTGCACTTTGTTCCATCTGTTCCTGTGCTGCCTGCATCTCCTGTTCTGTAATATCTAACATCCGGTTCATATAGGTTTCAATATGTTCATTAAACATCGGAAGATTCGAAGTAGCCGATACATACGCCTGCGTCTTGTTTTCCGCACTGGTCACCAACAGACTTTCTACTGTTTTTCTGTATTTACTTAGTTCTGCAGAAGCGCTGTCAAACGCTTCTTTCCGTTCATCGTCTTCGGCAAGCAGACTTCCGAATTCCTTCATCTGCTGCTCCATATCGGTAATATCCTGCAATATCTTCTCCGACAGCGTCTCCATGGTCGCATTGTTGCTCGTCATGACATGCGTCAGCACCTGTCCGTTAATATAGGAAAACTGTCTGGACAGCTCGGATATTTTCTCCTGTTCCGCCACCTGGCTCGACACAATACGGTTTCCCGTATCTATGACTCCCTGTAACGTCCACACCAGAACCCCGACACAGCTCATTGCCGTAATTGCCAAAAGCAGCAGCAATGCCATGATCTTGGCACCGATGCCGATCCCCTTTGTTCGTTTCTCTGCCTTTGGCTTCTCTGATTTTATCTTTCCCGTTTCTCTCTTTCCCTTCATCATACACTTCTCCTCCCATGTAACCCAAAAGGGCCGCGGTACAAAAGCGCCGGGCCCTTTTTGATTAGATATGTAGAAATTAATTCTTGGCAATTAATTTTCCACCACGTTTGGATACAACATCGAAGATAACTGCTGCCAGAAGTACCAGACCCTTGACTACCTTCTGCATATTCTGGTCGACACCCATTAAGGACATACCGAGGTTGATGACACCCATCAGTACCGCACCAACGATAACTCCGGGTACCGTTCCGGTTCCGCCGTATGCGGAAGCACCACCGATGAAGCAGGAGCCGATGGCATCCATTTCATAGTTCTGTCCGTAAGTGGGCTGTGCGGAAGTCATACGTGCGATGGTTACCATACCTGCTAAAGCTGCCAGGAAGCCCATATTCATATATGCCAGGAAGTATACCTTATTGGTATTGATACCGGATAACTTTGTAGCCTTCTCGTTACCGCCTACTGCGTAGAAATAACGGCCTACGGTGGTGTTGGAAGTGATGTAACCATATACCATGATAACGATCAATACCCAGATCAGCACGCTGGGGATACCTTTGTGCTGTGCCAGACGATAGCTGAATGCCAGGATCACAACAGCGATCACAGCTATCTTACCAATGGTAGCTCCAAGACCGGGAGCTTCATAACCCTTTTTTACCTTATCTGCTCTGTTCTTCAGCTGAAGTACTGCAAAGATCACTGCTGCCAGCACACCTGCAAATACACAGGTCAGATTGATGGGACCGTTCCCAAAGAAATCGGGGATATAGCAATCCGCACCGCCACCGAACAGATTTACGAAAGTGGTACAATCCTTAATGGATACTGTCATACCCTGCAGGACTACGTTACTCAAGCCACGGAATGCCAGCATACCTGCCAGTGTTACGATGAACGGAGGGATTCTCACATAAGCGATCCAGAAGCCCTGGAAAGCACCAATCAAAGTACCGATCACGAACATGATCAGGATCGTCAGCCACATGTTCATCTTCATGTTCACCATGAGAACTGCACCGATTGCTCCGACGAAACATACTACAGATCCGACGGACAGATCGATGTTACCACCGGTCAGGATACATAGTAACATACCGGTTGCCAGAATGAATACGTATGCATTCTGGGAGATCAGACTGCTGACGTTCATGGGAAGCAGGATTGCTCCCCCCGTTCTCCATGCGAAAAATGCCGTAACCACGATGAGTACGAGGATCATGGTATATCTTTTAATGAAATCGAGGCCTTTTGTTTTATTCATGCCAATGCTCCTTTCTTACCGGCTGATAATATCTTGGACATGATAAGCTCCTGTGTTGCCTCACTGCCCGCCAGTTCTCCTACTATTTTTCCTTCGTTCATTACATAGATCCGATCGCACATACCCAGAATCTCCGGCAGTTCGGACGAGATCATGATCACAGATTTGCCTTCTGCCACCAGTTGGTTAATGATACAGTAGATTTCATATTTTGCACCGACATCAATACCTCTGGTAGGTTCATCCAGGATCAGAATATCCGGATCTGTGAACATCCATTTTGCCAACAGTACCTTCTGCTGATTACCGCCGCTCAGGTTTCCTACATTCTGTTCCACCGTAGGGCATTTCGTATTCAGTTTATTCTTGTAATCCACAGCTACATTGTACTCTTTGTCTTTATCAATGACCGTATGGCTGCTGACTGCATCCAGATTTGCAAGGGTCGTGTTGATTTTGATCGGATTGCTTAAGATCAATCCGTTTCCTTTTCTGTCTTCCGTCACATATGCCAGACGGTTCTTAATGGCTTCCTGTACGCTGCTCAGATTCACCTTTTGTCCGTTAATATACAGTTCACCGCTGATATTGGAGCCATAGCTTTTTCCGAACAGGCTCATTGCCAGTTCCGTACGGCCCGCACCCATCAGTCCGGAGATACCTACTACTTCGCCTTTTCTGACATTGAGGTTAACGTTATCCACTACCTTACGGTCGGAGTACAGCGGATGATGTACCGTCCAGTCTTTTACTTCCATCCGGACCTCTCCGATGTGCGGCTCTCTCTTCGGGAAACGGTCGGAGATTTCTCTTCCTACCATTCCTTTGATAATACGGCTCTCGGTAATATCGTCTTTGCCCTTTACCAGTGTCTCGATTGTAGAACCATCGCGGATGACCGTGATCTTATCCGCTACGTAAGAAATCTCATTCAGTTTGTGGGATATGATGATGGACGTCATTCCCTTTTTCTTCAGTTCCAGCATCAGGTCTAACAGTGCTTTGGAGTCTGTCTCGTTTAAAGATGCAGTCGGCTCATCCAGAATCAGTAATTTTGCATTCTTGGCAAGTGCCTTCGCGATTTCTACCAGCTGCTGCTTACCTACACCGATATCTTTTATCAATGTCTGGGGGCCTTCCTTCAAGCCTACGGTCTTTAACAGTTCCGCCGCCCTGGCATTGGTTTCATTCCAGTTGATTTTGTACTTATGTCCCCGTTCATTGCCAAGGAACATATTCTCCCCGATGGTCATATAGGGGATCAGCGCAAGTTCCTGATGAATAATAACGATACCTTTTTCCTCACTGTCCTTGATCTTGTCGAATTTGCAGATCTCACCATTATAGATGATATCGCCTTCATAAGATCCGTACGGATAAATACCGCTCAGTACATTCATAAGTGTGGACTTTCCTGCGCCGTTCTCGCCTACAAGGGCATGGATCTCTCCTTCTTCCACCTGCAGGTTTACATTGTCAAGTGCTTTTACACCGGGGAATGTTTTGGTTATATTTTTCATTTCCAGTAATATCTTTGCCAATGGTATCCCTCCCAAGTCTTGTTTCCACATTATCTAATCAAACATTTAAAATCTTATTCTTGCTTTACCCATGAATACAGCAGGCGGGAAACGCCCGCCTGCCGTAAGGATCCTTACAGATCCGTGTTATTATAAATTACTGTAAATCTGCCTCTGTATAGTAACCGGAATCGATGAGCAGTTCTTTGTAGTTGCTTGCATCAGCGAATACGGGCTCACACAGATAGGAAGGAATCACGCCGGTACCATTGTCGTAAGTTGTGGTATCGTTGACAGGTGCCTCGCCGCCCTTCATGACAGCGTCTACCATCTCTACAACCTTGGATGCCAGAGTACGGGTATCCTTGAAGATGGACATGGACTGCTTACCGGAGATCATGTTCTTAACGTTGGGCTTATCGCAGTCCTGACCGGTAATGATGGGCCACTCGCCGGTGTAGTTAGCTTCCAGAGAGTTGGTAACACCAAGTGCGGTAGAGTCGTTGGAGCACAGCACTGCATCCAGCTTGGTTCCGTCTGCATAGTTTGCGGAAATGATAGCATCCATTCTGGACTGAGCGGTCTCAGTAGACCAGTTAGCGGTTGCAACGGTTTCGAAATCGGTCTGTCCGGATTTTACTACCAGCTTGCCTGCATCAATGTAGGGCTGCAGAACATCCATCGCACCACCGAAGAAGAATCTTGCATTGTTGTCGCCGGGGTCACCGGTTACTAACTCAATATTGAAAGGTCCTGCTGCGTTATCCAGATCCAGCTGGTCTCTGATGTATTCGCCCTGTTTGGTACCTACCATGTAGTTATCAAAGGTTGCATAATAAGTAACTGCATCGGAGTTCATGATCAGACGGTCATAAGCAATAACAGGAATGTCTTTTTCCTTAGCCTGCTCCAGAACAGTTCCGAGGGAATCACCATCGATAGATGCGATAACTAACATCTGGCATCCGGAGTTGATCATATTCTCGATCTGGGATACCTGTGTGGGAATATCGTTGGATGCGTACTGCAGATCAACTTCGTAGCCGGCTTCCTTCAGCTGGGCTTCCATGTTGGTACCATCCTGGTTCCATCTCTGCAGATCCTTGGTCGGCATTGCTACACCAATCTTACCGCCACCTGTTGTGGTAGTAGTGGAAGCATCTGTCTTTGCTTCTGCAGATGTTTCTGTTTTGTTGTCTGTTGCCGGTGTGGTTGCCTGCTGTCCCCCATTGGACCCACATCCTGCAAGCATCGTAACAGCCATAGCCGTTACCAGAAGTGAGCTTAATAATTTCTTTCTCATAAAAAGTAACCTCCCTTATTTGGTTTGTTTTTGTTGCTAAATAGAGAATATCACAGATCCTATAGCATGATTTTACGACCTTCTGCATTTTTCCGTCCTCTCTCCTGACAAAATCAAGGCTGTGCTAGCAATATCTTGTCTGCCGGCACAGCCTTGTCACCAAATTTTTCCTATTGTGTTTTCAGAATCTATCTCTTTTCCCCATTTCAAAGTAAATCCAATATTATTTGGGCATTTCCGAGGGAATGTTCAGATAAACATCCTCTTTTAAGTGAAATCCGCTTCCGATGATCACATCATTCATATTGTTTTTATCCACACTGATTGGTTCCAGACCAATGTACGGAACTTCATATTTTCCATTCTCTATGGTTACCGTATCTCCTTCCGGCAACGGCTCTCCCTTTGCCAGAAGCACCGCACACTCCGCTGCCTTCTGCGACATTTTTTCCACCGGTTTGTAGACTGTCATGACCTGTGTCCCCTCGACGATGCGCTGGCACGCTTCCAGGTCGGCATCCTGCCCCACTACCATAATATCTCCTGCCAGTCTCTTTTCTTTCAGGGCATGTACTACTTTGCTTGCCAGATCATCATTGCCGCACATAATGGCATCTGCCTCCGATACAACATCCATGTGATCATAGATATATGCCCCGGCAAGTTCCGCTTTCCAGCCATCGGCATGCATGGAATCTAAGATCGTCACCTGATTGTCCTCCATGACCTTGCGAAAGCCCTTTTCCACCATGGCAACGTTGCTGTCCACGGCAGAGCCTCCCAGCATCAGCACATTTCCGCCGGCCAGACCGTTTTCCACCAGTGCCTCTCCCATCATGGTACCTACTCTTTCGTTGTCAAACGAGATATACAGGTCAATATCTGTATTCTGCAGCAGTCTGTCATAAGCAATGATCTTAATGCCGGCATCTTTCGCCCTCTGCACTTCCTCTGTTAATCCTTTGGAGTCAATGCATATCACAACGATCACGTCCATTCCTTTGTCGATGAAGTAATTGATCTGCTTTTTCTGCTGCTCCAGATCACCGTTCGCATTCTGGACATTCACTTCCGCTCCCAGTTCCTTTGCCGTTGAGACGAAAATGTCACGATCCCTCTGCCATCTTTCAATGACAAAAGAATCAAAGCTCATGCCGATCTGAATTTTATCATTTTCCGCGACTTCTCCCTGATCTTTTCCGGTTTCCAGATTTCCGCAGGCACAAAGCAATAACATCATCCCCAGAAGCCACGCAACACATATCCGTCTCTTTTTCTTATACACTGCCCTGTTCCTTTCCCTTTCCCCGGTTTTCCTTATACTCTGTCGGCGTCACACCCACATTTTTCTTAAAACTGCGGCTGAAATAGTTGGGATCCGAATATCCGGTTTTGGCACAGATTTCCTTCATGGAGCACTCCGTCGTCTGCAGCAGTTCCTTTGCCTTGTCCATCCTTAAATTGGTCAGGTACTCGATAAAGTTTTCCCCGGTAGTTTCTTTGAATAGTTTACTGAAATAATACGGGCTGATATTTACCTCTCTGGATACATCATCCAGGGAAATATCTTTGTGATAGTTATTCTTAATATAATTCTTTGCTGTCTCGATAATACTGCCCGACTTTTCTTCCCTTTTATTCAGAACATTACGGCAGGCTTCCTTCACTTTTTCCAGAAACCATGTTTTCATGGCCGCCGGTTCCGCCATTTCCATCACCTGCGGCAGATACTCCGCACGGGAATTGAGCTGATAGATCATACCGCCTTTTTCATAGGCAATGTGCTCTGACCACAGGGCAAATTCCAGCACCTTAAGCCTCACATTCATCAGATCGGAACCACTCTCCACCATCCAGTCAAAAAATGCCGATGCCGATGCGGAAGCATTGTCAATGTCGCCGTCCTCGACTTCCGCAAAAAGTTTTTTCTCCAGCTTCACCGGATAATTTCCACCGTATTCGCATTTGATCGGCAGGTCATCCACATGTGCCACACTGCCGGTGGTCGCCACCAGTGCATTCAGCGCCTCCGTATAAGATTCCGAAGCCATCAGAAAATCTTTCGGTTCTCCGATGCCGATGCGGAAGCTGATATCCGTTCTCTTGCGCAGATATCTGGTGAGTTCTCTGGCTTTTTCAATGAGTTCGATACGCTCATTATAGTCCATCACATCTTTCTCATAAGGCACCAGCACTGCCAGTTTGTTTGCCATGACGGTACCCACAATACAGTCAAAATTTTCTTTCAGGCAGTCCCTGACCTCCTGATAATGCTTCTGCATTCTGACACTGCTTCCCACCGCATTTGTCATATGGTTTCCCTGCTGTTCATCTCCGCATACCACAGCGATCATGTAGGCATATTGCAGCGTGATTCCTAAAATGGACCGGTAATTCTCAATATCCTCGCGGAAATGCTCCTGTAATAAGATATTGTGGATCAGACCGCTTTCAATAATCGGAACGACTGTCTCCAGTTTTTCCTTGATCAACAGCTCATTTTTGCGTTTCAGGCGCTCTGCGTCGATTCGCTCCATTGCCTTCTGCAATGCTGCAATGATCCGGGTCTTCTCCATCGGCTTGGTAATGTACTCCATGACTCCCAGTTTGATAGCTTCTTTCGCATAATCAAATTTGTCATAAGCTGACATTACGATAAACACTGTATGATTATTACTTCTCCGGATCTCTTTCATAGCATCGATGCCGTTGATTCCCGGCATCTGGATATCCATGACCGCAACGTCCGGACGGAAGCTCTCTGCCAGTTCAATCACACTTCTGCCGGTCTTGGCATACTGCACCTCACAGGTATCCTTGAATTCTTTTTCGATGATGAATTTCAGGGAATCGATCACGATCCCTTCGTCATCCGCCAGCATGATCTTATACATCCGTCTTTTCCCTCTCTTTTATCGGAAGATACAGGATTACTTCCGTTCCTTGATTTTTCCCGTCACTTAAAATCGTCATTACATCTTCGTTTTGCGTGAAAAGTTTTAATCTTGCGATAATGTTCCCCATTGCAATACCATTGGAACCGCTGCCTGTCTGCTCTTCGTGATAATTGCCGCCGAGTACTTTTTCTATCGTATCCCGGTCCATTCCGATGCCGTTATCCCGGATACTGATTCCCAGCGTATCTCCATCCACAGGGTATACCTTCAGCCGGATCTTTCCCTCTCCGTTCATCTCTCTGATGCCGTGATTTACGGAATTTTCCACGATCGGCTGTAAGATCATGCTTGGCATGCAGCTGTCCAGCAGATCCTCCGCAATTTCTTTCTCATAATGAATATCCCCGGAGAAGCGCACATTCAGAATATAAATGTAATGATCCACCAGTTCCAGTTCTTCTCTGACCGTCACGATATCATTACTCTTTTTTACATTATAGCGGAAAAATTCCGCCACATTCTGTACATATTCATAGGTACGGTCGGCGCCTTCCATCATGGCCAGCTGTGCTCCCGCATTTAACGTATTAAATAAGAAGTGGGGATTGATCTGCGCCTGCAGATACTTTAGCTGTGCATCCTTTAAGTGTGCTTCCATCAAAAGCTCTTTTTCCATTAAGGAACGCCGGATTTCCATGCTCTCGCGCAGGCTTTCCAGATACTGTCTGATACTGATAAGCATCTGGTTAAATGCTCCCGTTACCACGCCGATCTCGTCCTCTGACTGCACCTGCAACAGTTCGGTATCAAAGTTTCCGCCCGCTACTTCGTCAGCGGTTACCGCCAGATCCTTTAACGGGCTGATGATCTCCCCGGTAAGCTTTACTACTATAGATACACTGACCACAATGACGATGGATAATGCAATCACACTGACCATTTCGAAATTACGGAAAGCAGCCGACAGACGGCTGTAGTTCTCGGAGTTGCTGCGGAACTGTTCGTTGTTCAGACTGTAAATATAGGTATTGATATATTCATACATCTGTGTCGCGTTCTCGTACCGGACGCGGTATTTCTCTACATTTCTCCCACGCTTTGCCTCAATCGTCTGACTTACGAGGTCCAGGTATTCTTCCGACATATGCCGGATACTGCGTTCCATTCTCTGAAAGGTGGCTCCCGTCACCTCATCGCTCATATCCTGCACCAGTTGGGAATATGTCTGTTCATTCCGGTAAAATTCCTCCAGGGAATCACTGGTCTTGGAATTCAGATAATCCGTCATACTGTCCTGCACCGCCATCAGTGCATCAGATACTTCGTTCAGCCGCAGATTCCCCTGATAGACCTTATCGATCTCCGAAGACATGCTGTTGATTCCCAGAAGCAATATCACCGTCACTGCAAATACTACCAGATTCGCCAATACAAAAATGCTGCTCATCTTCGCCTGAAGAGACAGCTGTCGAAATTTTTTCCTCATGCGTACCTCACTCTGTCGCTTCCTGCGCTTGTAAATATTCACCCACGTTATTCTGATCAATAATTGTGACATCCGCCGTAAAATACTGGCTGGTATAGCCAAAACGATAGTACTCCTGCAAAGCATCCACGCAGAAAGCTCCCATCTGCTCCGTGTCTATCGAGATCGTTGCATTGACTACATTTCGCTCGATTGCTTTGAGTATCGTATCGGTATCATAATACCCTAAAATTGCGACCTCGCCCACGCAGTTGTAATCTACTACCGCCTGGTAGACACAGGTAGTGCTCAGTTCGTTCAGGCAGATAATGATATCCGGCAGTTTTTCATTCATAAAAATATCCCGGATGGATTCCTCCACGGAAAAAGTATTCGTATCGTCCACTGTAATTAAGGAAAGTTCTATCTCCGGTCCCCGGATTTTCTCCTGTTCCAGTGCGTCCTGAATCCCGGAGCAGACAATATTTTGTGCCGAGTTCAGTGCATGGGCATTCACCAGTACCGCTACCGTCATGGGCGCGGTACTCTCACTGACAGAAGCCAGCTTCAATACCTGTCGTCCGTATTCCCTGCCCAGATTATAGCTTCCTACACCGACAAAGCTGCAGCGTGCACTGTGCGTATTGTCACCATACAGTGTCACCACAGGGATGCCCCGTTCTACTGCTTCGTCGATCATCTGTGACATCTCGTCGCTTTCATCCGATTCTACAAAAATACCGTCTACACCGGAGGACATGGCGATCCGCATAAGATCTGCCCTCGAATACTCCTGAGACAGATGCTCTCCCAACAGATCCACATATACATTCTCTTCCTGTCCGCGTTCAAAAGCGCCGCGGTATACAGACTGCCAGAAATCCGATTTGCGGTCTTCTGTGATCATCACATAATACCGGTCATATTTTTCTCTATCTGTTATTTTATGAAATCCCCGCACATAGGAACGAAAGATTACTGTGCATATCGAAATGACTATGATAGCAAAGGTCATAAACCCAATGACGATCCGTTGTCCCTTATTACGACCTGCTCTGTCAGTAGTACGGCTCATGTTTTCCCTCTCTCTCGCAGAAATCCGGTTGCAGACTCCACCCAATATAGATAACCATACCATAATAACGTGCCTTTTTCCATAAGACCGCAAAAAAGTCCTCTTATTTTGACAAAAATGTACTAAAAAATGCTACTTGCCATAGTTATCCCCATTTTCCATGCATGTAACTATTGATGATGTGTCCACAAAAAATACGGAAAGGAAACTATCCCTTCCGTATTCTTACAATGTATCTTACGCCGCATAGCGCACTTTACAATCTTCCGTATAATTTTGCCATCTTATAAATCTTTTTCGCAAGCTTCGGATCCAAAGCATCCTGATCCATGCGCCATTTCCAGTTGCAGCCCAGTGTGGACGGTATATTGATTCTGGCACTGCTGTCCAGTTCCAAATAATCCTGCATGGGAATGATTGCTGTATCCGCACAGCTGGACAATGCCGCCCGGATCATTTCGAAGCAAAGCTTCTTCTCATTTTTATGACCCAGATATTTCTTCGCAAACTTCAAATCTTTCTCCGGCATATTTTTGATAAATCCGACCGTGGTATCATTGTCATGTGTTCCGGTGTATACCACACAGTTCTTGTCATAATTGTGCGGCAGATACTCGCTGTCATTCCATGCATCAAATGCAAACTGCAAAATCTTCATGCCGGGATAACCACATTTTTTCACCAGATGGATCACACTCGGTGTCAGGAAGCCCAGATCTTCGGCAATGACTTTCTTTTTGCCCAATGTCTTCTTCATTACATCAAACAGTTCATAGCCCGGTCCCTTTTCCCAGCGTCCATTCTCTGCTGTAGGATCACCGTAAGGCACGAACCAGTACTCGTCAAATCCTCTGAAATGATCGATGCGAAGCACATCATACAACTGATAGCAATAAGCGATCCGCTGCATCCACCACCCATATCCGGTCTTCTTATGATATTTCCAATCGTAAAGCGGATTTCCCCACAGCTGTCCGGTCTCGGAGAAACAGTCGGGTGGGCATCCTGCCACGCCGACGGGACGTCCTTCCTTATCCAGCTGGAACAACTTGGGATTCGCCCAGGTGTCCGCACTGTCGAAAGCTACATAAATGGGAATATCTCCAACAATCTCAATGCCCTTTTTATTGGCATAGGATTTCAGTTCTTTCCACTGTTTGGCAAACAGATACTGCTGGAACTGATAAAATGCGATCTCCTCCGCAAGTTTTTTACGATATTTGCGAAGTGCCGCTGCCTTGCGCAGACGGATATCCTCGTCCCACTCCATAAAGCAGACACCGCCGAATGCATTCTTCACTGCCATATACAGTGCATAATCGTCCAGCCAGTAAGCATTCTGCGCAAGAAATTGCTGATACTCCTCCGTCTCGGTCAAACCTGCTTTTTTTGCATTTTCAAAAGCAATTTCCAGGACCTTGAAACGGGACAGATAGATTTTTTCATAATCGATGTAATGTTCATGATCGCCAAAATCAAAGCTGTCACAGATTTCCGCGGTCAGATATCCTTCCCCGATCAGAAGCTCTAAATCAATATAGTAAGGATTTCCGGCAAACGTGGAGAAAGACTGATAAGGAGAATCTCCGTATCCGGTAGGTCCAAGCGGTAAGATCTGCCAGAGTCTGTTGCCGGATTTTTCCAGAAAATCCACAAAACGATAGCTTTCCCTGCCAAAGGTTCCGATTCCATACGCCGATGGAATGCTCGATATTGGCATTAAAATTCCCTGTTTTCTTGTATCTGTTTTCATTGCTTTTGTATTCCTTCCGTTTCCGGTATCTGGTTTCTTAGCTCGTATTTTTCTCTCCCGGAATTCTTTTTCCTGTCAGCTATGCGCTTAAGCTGTTTTATTTATGCTAAGTACCACAGCTTTCATCGTTACTTATTATGCTATCTACTCTTCTTGTTGCGTACAATATTTTATTGTATCAGATATACAAAATATCCCGCATACACCAATAGCATTACGATTCCTGCCGGTCTTCCCAGTTCTTTTTTCCTTGCCACGCAGACAAGCAGTAAAATCATGGTAGCGACTGCTACGAGAGAATCCACCAGGAAGTCACTGCTGTAAGTAACCGGTGTGATCAGTGCGGTCGTACCGACTACGAACAGGATATTGAAAATATTGCTGCCGACGATATTTCCCACTGCAATGTCTGCCTTACCCTTGATGGCAGCAGTCACGCTGGTCACCAGTTCCGGAAGAGAGGTACCGAACGCAACAATCGTCAGACCGATCAGGCGCTCACTCATGCCGAACATCTTCGCAAGTGCGGTTGCCGCATCTACAGAGATATCACTTCCCCAGACGATCATAACGATGCCGACCACGATCATAACAATCATCTTCCATACAGGCTCTGACTTGTCCACTTCCGGCATATCTCCTAACGGTACCCCGTGTTTGGTCAGCCAGTACAGATAAGCCAGATACAGAATCATAAACGCCCACAGGATTGCACCCTCGAAGCGGTTAATTTTCTGATCGACCAATCCCAGGCCTGCTAACAATGCCGTGATCAGAATGGTGAACGGGATTTCGTAGCGAATCGTATTTTTCTGTACCGACACCTTCCGGATCACTCCGGTCAGTCCCAGAATCACCAGTACATTCATAATATTACTTCCCACGACATTACCGATTGTGATACCGGCGCTCCCTTTGGTCGCTGCGGAGATGCTGACTGCTGCTTCCGGAAGCGAGGTTCCCATGGCTGCGATTGTAAGACCGATCACGATCAAAGGAATCCCCAGTCTGTCTGCCACGGCGGAAGCTCCTTCCACGAACCAGTCCGCGCCCTTCATCAGCATGGCAAAGCCGATTGCCAAAAGTACGATTTGAAGTAAAATGTCCATAAACCAAATACATCCTTTCTCAATTTTTAATCACTCAAAATGTTTGCCGCAAAAGTAAAATCTCCCGATGAAAAAAATAACTATTCAGTCCTCACCATCAGTTCTGAATAGTTACTTACAGTGGAAGCAAGGGGGCTCGAACCCCTGACCTTTCGCGTGTGAGGCGAACGCTCATCCCGGCTGAGCTATGCTTCCATAATAATGCAGTTTAAGATGATTCTGTTTGCTGCCTATGCTTATTATAGCACCCGCATTTCGAATTGCAAGTGTAAAACAAATGCGGCCAGTGGGACTTGAACCCACACGGATAAACCACTGGCACCTAAAACCAGCGCGTCTGCCAATTCCGCCATAGCCGCTGAAAAACACTCTGACGGTTATTTCCCAACAGAGAACATGCATAATTATACTCTGCATTCCTTTTTCTTGTCAAGCGATCCGTCAGAGCTTTCGCAGGCAATCCCATCAAAGCTGACTTTACTTCTCGTTTTTTCCCGAAGACACATGTTCTCCGATATGACTGATTACCTTTTTATAAATTCTTACCAGAAAATAAGTACTAAGCAGTACACTGGCCAGTTCCGCAATTGGGAACGCCCACCAGATCATCGTCACTTCTCCGCTTAAGGACAATAACTTTGCTACCGGAAGGAGAACACACATCTGTCTTGCCACAGATACGATCATACTGTACACCCCGTTACCGAGTGCCTGGAATGCGCTTCCCACCACGATACAGAAACCTGCAAAAATAAAACTTAAGGAAATGGTCTCCAGTGCCGGCACTCCGATGGCAATCAGACTTTCCTCCGCATCAAACAGTCGCATCAGCTGTGCGGGACAGACATGCATTACAATCAGTCCCACGAGCATAATTCCCACACCGTAAGACACACTGTGTTTAATCGTCTTGATGACACGGTCTTTATGTCCGGCGCCATAGTTATACGCAATGATCGGTACCATACCGTTGTTCAGTCCAAATACCGGCATGAATACAAAGCTCTGCAGTTTAAAGTAAATTCCGAATACTGTCTGTGCAGCACCGAATGCCGCCAGGATCAGATTCATCCCGTAAGTCATCAGGGAACCGATCGCCTGTACGACGATCGAAGGCGCACCCACCTTGTAAATCTGTGCGATCAGATGGGCGTTTGGGCAGAAGCCTTTCATAGAAAGATCCAGTTCTCTGTTGCACTTCAGATTAAATATCAGTGCCAGCACTGCCGCTATGATCTGACCGATCACGGTAGCCACTGCCGCACCGGCGATTCCCATACTGGGCATACCGAAATAACCGAAGATCAGGATCGGATCCAGAATGATATTGATAACCGCGCCGGTTCCCTGTGTGATCATCGTGTAAAACGTCTTACCGGTTGCCTGTAAGAGTCGTTCAAACGTAGTCTGTAAAAAGATTCCCATTCCCGCCACACAACAAATAGTCAGGTAGGTCACACCATATTCACGTACCTCTAGCACTTCTGTCTGGCTGGCAAAAAACGGTCTGCTCACCACAAGTCCTATCACCGCGAATGCCACATAACTGACAATGGCAATAAAAATACCGTTTCTGGCAATGATATTGGCCTTATCAAAATCTTTCTCTCCTAATGTCCTTGACAGGAAAGCATTAATACCGACTGCCGTTCCCACCGCCACCGCGATCATCAGGCTCTGCACCGGGAATGCCAAAGATACCGCGCGGAGCGCATATTCATTGATCCTGGATACAAAGATGCTGTCTACAATGTTGTAGAGTGCCTGTACCAGCATAGAAATCATCATGGGTAATGACATGGAGATCAGTAACTTGTCTATGGGCATCACGCCCATCTTATTTTCTTTGGTCTGCATAAGTACTCCTTTCAGAAATGGCATAAAAAAAGCCCCATACGGGGTTTCAAAGGATAATATATAGGGTGGAATCTAGTGAGGCATGGGGGATTCGAACCCCCGACAACTTGATTAAAAGTCAAGTGCTCTACCGACTGAGCTAATACCCCATAATCAATAACAGGGCTAGCTGGATTCGAACCAGCGAATGCAGCAGTCAAAGTGCTGTGCCTTACCGCTTGGCGATAGCCCTATAAATATGACACCAAGCGTGCCATTACGACACTTCACTCATGAAAAGGGTGGATAAAGGGATTCGAACCCTTGGCCTCCAGAGCCACAATCTGGCGCGCTAACCAACTGCGCTATACCCACCATGCGAGACAGTGATGGTCAATTAAGTCCTTCCTTATCTCAAATGTGCTCGAAGGGATTCGAACCCCCGACCCACGGCTTAGAAGGCCGTTGCTCTATCCAGCTGAGCTACGAACACATATTTATCGGTATCTGTTTTAACAAACCGACGAAGCATATTGTAACTTATCCGACATCATTTGTCAACACTTTTGTACCAATTTTTTGAAAAATAAATACAAAATAAAGTTACAAGTCGGGGTGACAGGATTCGAACCTGCGACCCCCTGGTCCCAAACCAGGTGCTCTAGCCAAGCTGAGCCACACCCCGATGCTGCATTGACGTCATTTTCGCAATGCAGGAGTTATTATAACCTGTTCATTTTCTATCTGTCAAGGAAATTCTTATTCCAAATAAGCAATCGTAAAATGCACTTTTCCATATTTGTCAATTTCCATAATCGCATAAGAAGGTTTTCGCCCTTCCTGCCTGGGATAAGACAGGCTTCCCGGATTTACCGCAATGACGTCATCCTCCATGTCGATCACCGGCCGGTGCGTATGTCCGTACAGTACGATATCCACGCCGCGGTCGATTGCTTCTCTTTTAATCGTCTCATTCCCCATAGAGACATAATAATTATGTCCATGGGTCACCCATACTTTGTACGATCCGATATCCAGGGTGATTTCTCTGGGCAAATCCGAGAAATAATCATTATTCCCAAGCACAATATATACCGGGCACTCTGCCGCCGCGGAAAGTGCATACTCAGCCCCTTCCGCATCCCCACAGTGGATCACCATATCCGGGTGATGCATTTCAAGTACTTTGAAGTAATTCTCATTTTTTTTATGGGTATCACTTACGATCAGTATCTTCATATTTTTTCAGTTCCTCTTTCATCAGTTCCAATGCTTTTCCTCTGTGACTGACCTGATTCTTCTCTTCTTCTGTTAATTCTGCGGTTGTCTTTCCGAATTGTGGGACAAAGAAAATAGGATCATATCCGAAACCGTTTTGTCCTTTCTCCTCATATCCGATCCGGCCTTCGATCGTAGCCCGGGTGGTCAATTCTCTTCCGTCCGGCAATACTGCCGCGATCGCGCACACAAAACGTGCTGTACGTGCATCATCCGCAACACCTTCCAGTCTCTGTATCAGATTTGCGTTTTTTACGGAATACGGTGTATCCTCTCCCAGATATCTGGCTGAATAGATTCCCGGCTCTTTGTTCAGAGCATCGATCTCCAGTCCGGAGTCATCCGCCATCACGATATCTTTCGTGTATGCCGCCACCGCTCTTGCTTTGATCAGGGCATTTTCTTCATAGGATTGTCCGTTTTCCTCGATATCTAACTGAATTCCGGCATCCTTCATGGACACCACTTCCAGACCTGTGTCTTCCATGATCATACGGATCTCTTTGATTTTGCCGGCATTACCGGTTGCAAATACAATTCTTCCCTGCATCTTAATCCCGATCCCTTTCAGCAGCCTCCAAACCCTCCTATGCCTTTTGACACAAAGTTTTTTTTTGCCGCATTTGTGTTTTTATCTATTCATCATTGCGTATTAGTATAAACCTCGGTAATCGCTTCTGCAATACCTTCCGCCAGCTTTTTTTGATAGCTTTCCTGCTCCAGCAATTGCCTCTCATCAGCATTTGTCACATATCCCAGTGAAATTCTTGCCGCCGGGATCGTAAGATCCCACAGCACATCCCCTTCCTCCGCCGGAAACAATCCAAGGGCACGGTTACTTGCCGCTACCGTCACCTGCCTGGTCACAAGATCTGCCCATTGTACATTGCCGAATTCCGGCAGATAATATTCGTCATTATACTCTGCACGGATTCCGTATATTTTCTCATCCTCATCCGCAGATAAGCCAATCTCCAGATACATATCCGCGCCTGCCTGCCTTGCGAAATTACGTCTGGCCTCTTTCGACACTTCCTTATCTTCTGTACGGGTAAGATATACCTTCACCTTCTGGTTCTCCAGTATCTGTGCCGTCAGCCTTGCCACCTCAAGTGCCACCGTTTTCTCCTGGCATCCGGAAGCAGTAGCACCATGCTCGCCGCCGCCTCCTGCCGGATCCAATACTACGATCCTAGCATAATTTTCTATGGGATCAATAAAATCAATTTTTAAAATATCATCTTCCAAAGTACTGTGGTATTCCAGAATTTCTTTCATGGAGAGCCGTAACAATACTCCTTCGTTCTGTGCTTCACAGACACCCTGTTCCACAAGTCCGAAATCACCCAGCAGATGGTGATCGGCATAAAAGGACTTTCCGCCACTCTGCACATAGATCCACAATTCTTTTTCCATGTAGTGATTCTCGACCACTACATTTTCTGCCTTGGTACCGGGCTGTAACGGGATTCGGATCTGGCGTTTTTCTCCCGTCGCATCTTCCTGCAAAATCAGCTGCATTTCATGCGTGCGTTCTATCTGTGTCTCCGTCACCAGCCCACCCTGTTCCTGACTCAAAGAAGAAATGATAACTGTCTTATGGGCTGCACTCCATAACATGATCCCCATCGCAGTACTTCCCAACAACAGCCAAAGAACCAGCGTAATCTTTCTATTCTGTTGTTGATCATTGATCTGCAATAGTTTCTTCATTCTTTAGACATCTCTTCTCTTCGGCGGCTTGGGACCTAAGAACTGATAATAGTAGGTCTTCATCATTCCGTTATAGATCTTGCGGTTTTTGTCCGCCTTCCTGCCGATATCCTTCTCCGCCTGTTCATAGGCAGTGATCAGATACATACTCCAGGAATCCAGCTCCCGGAACCGTTCCCCTATGGTACGGTACAGCTGCGGCATCCGGCTCTTGTCCTGCAAGCGTTCACCATAAGGAGGATTCGTGATAATAAATCCATACTTTTTCGGATGATGCAGAGCTTCTACACCTCTTCTCTGAAAATGGATCATCTTATCCACACCTGCCAGTCTGGCATTTTCTCTGGCAATCTTCACCATGTCTTCATCGATATCGTATCCCTGAATATCTGTTTCCACAGACAGATCAATCATCTCTTCCGCTTCATCGCAAGTCTCATACCATATCTTTTTGCCGACGATATGCGGCCATTCCTCTGCCGTGAAACTACGGTTTCGTCCCGGTGCTATATTGGCTGCCATCATGGCTGCCTCGATGGGGAAGGTTCCGCTTCCGCAGAAAGGATCCACCAGAATCCGCCCTGCATTCCAGGGAGTCAGCATAATCAGTGCCGCTGCCAGATTCTCCGCGATCGGTGCCTTCGCTGTCAGCTTCCGGTATCCGCGCTTATGCAGGGACTCTCCCGTACTGTCCAGCCCCACGGTCACTTCATCTTTCATTAAAAATACTCTGACCGGGTAAGAAGCCCCGTCTTCCGGAAACCAGGTGATTCCGTACCGGCTTTTCAGCCGCTCCACCATTGCCTTCTTCATGATGGACTGAATATCCGAAGGG
This sequence comes from uncultured Acetatifactor sp., assembly GCA_934394665.1. Classification (GTDB taxonomy): domain Bacteria; phylum Bacillota; class Clostridia; order Lachnospirales; family Lachnospiraceae; genus Acetatifactor. Next base: position 31,421 of record CAKRRS010000019.1, read on the forward strand.
CTGAACAGCTTTGATTTCACGCTGGCAGCCTTCGCCACCCAGAATTTACCGTCCTGTGGAATATAGTCTTCCCAGGGGAGATTCTTCGTTCCCTGAAACAGCTCTTCGAATGTCTCTGCAGGAAAGCTTCCCACTTTAATCAGGATTCTCTCCGCCGTACGCAGGAAAATATTGGCTCTGCACAAAGCTTCTTCATCACCGAAGAAGGTCACACGGCCGTCCGCCACTTCTGTAATATCATAGCCAAGATTTGTGATTTCTCTCTTTAATACGGATTCCATGCCAAAATGGCAGGGAGCTATCAATTCAAAACGTCTCATTCGTTCCTCCGGATTTCTATCGTTCCTAGTCACCAAACATTATATATGGATTCTGAAAATATGTAAATAGGGCTGCCTCACGGCAGCCCCTAAAAATGTTCTGTTAAGCAAAAAGTACAGCTTCCCCGGATTAGCAGTCCTTGTTCTGCTCCTTGTTGCTGTTCTGGTTCTGATTCTTATTCTGGTTGTTCTGCTTATTCTGATTGTTCTGCTTATTCTGATTGTTCTGACTGTTTTTGTTGTTCCGGCTCTCGTCATAAGAGTTGTTGAACTTGTTGTTATTGTTCTGCTCGTAATTGTTAGACATATTTGTGACCTCCTAACAGGAAATATCTTTTTAAGTTACAGAAGTAGTATGTCTTCCTTGCACAAAAGTATACCTGATTATACAGCATAATAAACAGTATTTTATACTTTTGGCAGAAATAGTACTTTAGAACTAAATTTCCTCTTGCATTTTTGAGACATAAGTACTATAATCATAATTGTAAATAGAAACCCCTTCATGATTCTATTTGCACCCTTATGTATTATTTATTTATACTCCCCTCATAAGAGCCACCAGCTTCCCCCTGGTGGCTCTTATTTTATAATCATTTTACTTTCCCGATCACATTCCATGGATCGTCCGCTTCAAGCTTCTCCCGGATTTGGTCCGCGCTAATTCAGCCAATCCCGAAACAGTTTCACCAAAAATAATACTACAATAATCGGAATCAGCACCGGTGCGAGGAAAGATAACACGGAAAATACCGCACTGAATATCAGCACCACAACCAGAATTCCGAGAATCAGCCATACCCAGCCTGGCATCTTCGCAAGCGCGGTTGCCGCTTTGTTATGCGAAGTACCGTAGCCGCCATTTGCATCCGCCGTATGGCTGTAATGATTGCTCTGCCCTGCTGCCTCTCTATATTCACCGTTTCCGTAGACTGTATTGCGATAGCCGGAACGATTGTCTCCACCATTCGTCTGGATAATCGTCCGGGCGATCAGTCTCGGATCTCCAAGGCTGTCCAATACTTCCTCTTCGGTTCGTCCTTTCCGGATCTCCGTATTGATATAATCTTCATAATAATTGACATTATCCATGACCAGTCCGGGAGACACTCTTCCGTTCAACGCCATCCGCAGTCTGTCAATAAATTCCTGTTTGTTCATGTAATCACAATTCCTCCGTTTACATGATTATTTTAGCATGACATAAGTACTACGTAAATATACGGTTTCGGAAGTATTTCTAAAACTTTTCTAAAATGTCTGCAGTTATTTTCCTGTTTTCTCCTTCTCGGTAACTCTGTGATCTGTAAACAATTTCAATAAAATAACCGTTAACATAATCAGAAGCATGACTGCAAAGATTCCTAACATTCCCATCTCCATAATATAAAGTGCCGTTGCCATCTGTGTTTTCCCTTCCTTTCTTATTTTTTTGCTTACCTTTTTGCTTTCCGTCTTGCTGTTCCATCTCTCCTGAACAAACTGATTTTGTGCCGCCCTTGTACCATGTGCCTTCGCTTATCTAAACATTGTTTAACCGTTTTCCACAATTTTATAAGAACTGTGTCACCAGCCGGATCAGCAGTCCTCCCGCAACCGCAGAGGCAATCTGTCCGGCTACATTGGCACCGGCTGCATACATGATTACGATGTTCCCCGGTTTTTCCTCCTGCGCAAGCTTTTGCACCACTCTGGAAGACATAGGAAACGCAGAAATACCGGCCGCACCGACCATGGGATTGATCTTGTTTTTCAAAAACAGATTTAACAGCTTCGCAAACAAGACACCGCCTACGGTATCAAATACAAAAGCCGCCAGGCCGATGACCATGATGAAAAGCGTATCCCATCTTACGAAAAGTTCCGCCTGCATACTGAAAGATATCGTAATTCCAAGGAGAAGTGTGATCAGATTTGTCAGAGTCGTCTGCGCTGTTTCACTCAAAGTCTTCAGTACACCGCATTCCCTGATCAGATTGCCGAACATCAAAAATCCCACAAGCGACGCTGACGAAGGTGCAATGAGACCTACAATAATTGTCGTAAGCACCGGGAAAAGGATCCTGGCCCGCTGTGACACAGCGTTGCCCTGATACTCCATGGAAATCCGCCGTTCTTTCTTCGTTGTCACCATTTTGATTGCCGCCGGCTGTACGATCGGTACCAGTGCCATATAGGAATACGCCGCGACGGCGATCGCACCTATGTAGTTAGAATGTAACACCTGCGATACCAGCAGTGCCGTAGGTCCGTCGGCTGCACCGATGATGGCAACCGATGCCGCATCCTGCAGGGAGAACCCCATAGCCGTCGCAAGCAGAAGCGCAGCAAAGATACCGAATTGCGCCGCCGCGCCGAATAAAAGCAGGATCGGTTTGGACAAGAGCGGACCGAAATCGATCATTGCACCGATTCCGATAAAGAGCAGTAACGGCAATGCCTCCGAAGCTTCAATGCCCGTCTGGTACAACCATGACACAATGCCGTTCACTTCTCCGACCCCCTGCAGGGTCTGGTTCAGTGCATTGCTTCCCGGCAGATTAACCAGGATCGCGCCAAATCCCATGGGCAGCAGGAGCGCCGGCTCATATTGCTTTTTAATGGCCAGCCAGATCAAAATGCCGCCCACCGCATACATCACAAGCTGCTGCCAGGTAACCGATAAAATTCCTTCCAGAAAAAAAGTCATAACTAACTCCTTGTTTTGCTTTTTGTGTTTTCAGTTATCATGGAGTTACAATTGCAGGCGAAAAGAGAATAAAAAAGGAGACCTCCACCACGAAAACCTTACGGTTTCGGTGATGAAAGTCTCGCCATTTCAACCTTCAGCGGGCACGCTGTGCCGTATTGACGCCTGGATCCATAAAAAATATGGTGGCTACTCCCTTTTCATAACCAATCGATACGCAACGATCGCAGAGGATACTTGCAAAACCTTCCTATCGTTGCCTTTATTTATTTTTATACACGGATATACAAGTATTGGCAATAGATGTTAAGAAATTTTAACGTAAAAAAACCCCGGAGACATTCACCTCCGGGGCTTCTGATGTACGTGACAGGATTCGAACCCACGACCTACTGGTCCGTAGCCAGTCGCTCTATCCAGCTGAGCTACACGTACATTCACAGGTTTTCGCCTGCAACAGTATGTATTGTAACTGTTGCAGGCAAAAATGTCAATAGAATTTTTTAATTTTTTCAAACAATTTTGTTTTCTGCCTGTTTTTCAGCAGTCTTAACCACCTTAACATCATATTTTTCCAGAATAGCCTGTTTGAATTCTTCGTAATTATCCTCGTCATCATAACAGGCATATTCAATTTCCAACGGTTCTTCCATCTTCATCAGAAGCATACCGAGAATGGACTTGGCATCCATGCTCATCTTATGCACCCGAATATCGATTGCGTCGTCGAATTCATTACAGGTATCTACAAAATGTCTGATGTCATCCTCCGAATGGAAGGTAACATATAAGGTTTCCTTTGTCATCTGTTCTCCCATCTGTCCGTCTCCGGACACCCCTACATCGTATAGTATGTATCTCTTCTCTCTTGATTATCCCATTTACAGACCGTCTTATGAACGGTTTGCCAGTGCCTGTGCGATATCCTCACGCATATCCAGAACTGCCGCACGGGAAGCCCCGGCATAATTCTGTTCGCCGAACTGTGCGTATTTCTCCTGCTGATAAGCTGCGATAATGCCGCGGGAAGAGTTGATAATCGCACCCAGTCCGTCCTCATTGAAGAAGTGTACCAGGTCTGCGCCCTTACCGCCCTGTGCACCGTAACCGGGTACCAGGATAAATGCCTTCGGCATTACTTTACGAAGCACCTTGCCCTGTTCGGGATAAGTAGCTCCCACTACAGCACCGACATAGCTGTAATCATCGCCCATACAGTCTGCTCCCCAGGCTGCCACCTTTTCTCCGACCAGCTCATACAGCGGTCTGCCGTTAATCAGCTGATCCTGGAACTCGCCGCTGCTGGGATTGGAAGTCTTCACCAGTACGAAAATACCTTTCTTCTCTTCCTTACAAATCTTCACGAAAGGATTTACACCGTCGGATCCCAGATAAGGGTTCACGGTAACGAAATCTTCGTCAAAACCGTAATAGCTCTTGCTGCCTACCTGTACTTTGCCCAGATGTCCTACCGCGTATGCTTCGGAAGTGGATCCGATATCTCCGCGCTTGATATCGCCAATGACGATCAGCCCCTTCTCCTTACAATAGTCCACCGTCTTCTTAAATGCCACCATTCCGGGAATGCCGAACTGTTCATACATTGCCACCTGAGGCTTCACCGCCGGTACCAGATCATAGATGGCATCCACAATTCCCTTATTGTACTGCCAGATTGCCTCTGCAGCGCCTTCCAGTGTCTCACCGTACTCAGCAAATGCTGCTTTCTTAATATATTCGGGCACGAATTTCATCATGGGATCCAGTCCTACGACGATAGGTGCATTGGTTTCTTTGATGCGAGCGATCAGTTTGTTGATCATATTTCCTCCGTTCTGCATGTGTTCCCACACTGCATTCATTTTCATTTCGTATCCGGCATCATATCCGATGCGTAGAAAAGGCACCGCCTTCGGGCGATGCCTCCTGACTGTTACTATTCTACCCCAACTAATGTCAGTTGGTCAACGTACTTCTTGATATTTGAAGCATTTACATACTTTTTATGGCTGTCACCGTTTACCACGACCAGCGTCGGCGCCTGCATCACACCGTAACGCCTTGCCAGTTCCATATTTTCTTCCGCATCAATGGTCACGTAGTTTACATTTTTCAGATATTCCTTGACCAGTTTGCAGTTAGGACAGGTCTTGGTGGTAAACAAATACTTAATATTTGCCGGCTGTTCCACTTTTACATCCACATCTTCCGCAAAATTAGAGAGTGTCACGACACTTCTTGTAGGACGTTTCAAAGAAGAATGGGCAATGTCATATTCGGTTCTGTTCGCATATTCCTGCAGCTTACCATCGTTCCAGTTCTGTACCGGGCGGTAGTAACCGGTGATGCGGCTGTAAACTTCCGTCTTCGCACCGCAGTGAGGACAGGTCTTCACCTCACCTGCAAGATAGCCGTGTTCCTTACAGATCGAATAAGTAGGTGACAGGGTATAGTAAGGCAGCTTGTAATTGGAAGCAATCGTTTTCACTAAAGATGCCGCAGCCTTCCAGTCCGGAAGCTTCTCTCCTAAGAAGGCATGGAACACGGTACCGGAAGTATACAACGTCTGCAGCTCATCCTGAATATCCAGTGCATCGAAAATATCCACCGTATAATCTACCGGCAAATGAGACGAGTTCGTATAGTAAGGCGTATCGCCCGGTTTGCCTGCGGTCTTGATGCCCGGCCAGCGCTTTCTGTCATGCTTTGCCAGGCGGTATGTGGTGCTCTCCGCCGGAGTTGCCTCCAGATTATAGAGATCGCCGTACTGCTCCTGATAGTCGGACAGGCGCTCTCTCATATGGTTCAGTACTTCTTTGGTGAACTCCTGGGTTCTGGGATCACTCATATCCGCTCTGAGCCAGTTGGCATTCAGTCCCACCTCGTTCATGCCGATCAGACCGATCGTCGAGAAGTGGTTCTCAAAGGTTCCCAGATAACGCTTGGTATAAGGATACAGCCCCTCATTCAAAAGCTTGGTAATAACACCGCGCTTGATTTTCAGAGATCTCGCCGCAATGTCCATCATATGATTCAGTCTGGTATAGAATTCATCCTTGTTCGCAGACAGATAAGCGATTCTGGGCATATTGATCGTAACTACACCCACGCTTCCGGTGCTCTCACCGGAGCCGAAGAAACCGCCGGTCTTCTTGCGCAGTTCTCTTAAGTCCAGGCGCAGTCGGCAGCACATACTGCGGACATCGCTGGGCTGCATATCGGAATTGATATAGTTGGAAAAATACGGGGTGCCGTATTTCGCGGTCATTTCGAATAACAGTCTGTTGTTCTCGGTATCGGACCAGTCAAAATCTTTCGTGATGGAGTAGGTCGGGATCGGATACTGGAAACCGCGGCCGTTGGAATCGCCTTCGATCATGGTCTCGATAAATGCCTTGTTGACCATGTCCATTTCCTTTTTACAATCCTTGTATTTGAAATCCATCTCTTTTCCGCCGACCAGTGCCGGAAGCTCTGCCAGATCATCGGGCACCGTCCAGTCCAGTGTTATGTTGGAAAAAGGCGCCTGGGTGCCCCAGCGGCTGGGCGTATTCACACCGTAAATAAATGCTTCGATGCATTTTTTCACTTCGGGGTAGCTTAAGTTATCTACTTTTACAAAAGGGGCCAGGTAAGTATCAAAGGAAGAGAATGCCTGCGCTCCCGCCCATTCATTCTGCATGATTCCCAGGAAGTTTACCATCTGGTTGCACAATACGGACAGGTGCTTTGCCGGTGCGGAAGTGATCTTGCCGGTGATACCTCCCAGTCCTTCCTTGATGAGCTGTTTCAAAGACCATCCTGCACAATAACCGGTTAACATCGACAGATCATGGATATGGATATCTGCGTTTCTGTGGGCTTCTGCGATCTCTTCATCATAGATTTCGGACAGCCAGTAATTCGCCGTTACGGCACCGGAATTGCTCAGGATCAGGCCACCGACGGAATATGTCACTGTGGAATTCTCCTTCACACGCCAGTCTTCTACTTTTACGTAGCTGTTGACCACGTCCTTATAGTCTAAGATTGTGGATTTCATCGTACGCATCTTCTCCCGCTGCTTGCGGTACAGAATATAGGCTTTCGCCACCTCTTCATATCCTGCCTGTCCCAGAACGCGCTCCACACTGTCCTGAATGTCCTCGACATGTACTTCGCCGTTCTCCACCTTCTTCTGGAAATCCGCCGTCACCCGTAACGCAAGAAGATCAATAATGTCATTATTGTAGCTCATCTGCGT
>CAKRRS010000020.1 GCA_934394665.1 uncultured Acetatifactor sp.
ATGTCAGTGTTTCTTATATGCAACCGGGGCTACGGCGACAGGTGAGCCAATTCGTTTGCCAATCAACTAACTTTCAAGTTACTGCACAACCGCTTTATCCACATCGATCACGGTATAGAAATCCGGATGGTTCATGCGGATGCGTTCTGTGACGGAATTGGAGACTTCCTGATCGGAGACGGGGTAGTCATAGGGGATGACCAGGTCGAAGATGACGTTGGTGTGGGTAGGCCCTTTTACAATTCTGAAATCATGCATCGTAAGCCTGGGATCAATTTGATTCAGGTAACCGGAGACTTCTGATTTCAGGGAAAGTGTCTCGGGATCATTTGTACTTACAGGATCCATGTGTATCACAGCATTGCAGTTTAATTTGCTGCGTAATTCATGTTCAATGGTATCGATCGTGTCGTGCAGGGTCATAATATTGCCGTCGGCAGGAACTTCTGCGTGCAGGGAGATCAATGTCCGGCCGGGACCATAATTATGTACAATGAGATCATGAATGCCGACGACGTCATCATAGGACAACACGATATCATTGATCTGCTGCACCAGTTCCGGCTCGGGCGGCTGCCCCAGCAGAGGACTGATGGTATCTTTCGCAGCAACAAAACCGGAGTACAGGATGAACATTCCCACCAGGACACCACAGTAGCCATCGATAATGATGCCGGAACGGTAGGAGACGATGGTACCGATGAAGACTACGCCGGTCGCCACCATGTCACTTAAACTGTCGATGGCAGTAGCTTTCATGGCTACGGAATTGATCTTGGAACCAATGCTCCTGTTATAGAAAGCCATATAGCACTTTACCAAAATGGAAAATATCAGAATCCCCAAAATAACAGGAGAAAAATCAGGAGCTTCCGGGTGAAAAATTTTGCTGACGGAGCTTTTTACCAGTTCAAATCCCATGAGGACAATCAAAATAGAGACCAGCAACCCGGAGATGTATTCGATCCGTCCATGCCCGAAAGGATGGCCGGAATCCGGTTTCTGTCCCGCCATTTTGAAGCCCACCAGCGTAATGATGCTGGAAGCTGCATCCGACAGGTTGTTGAACGCATCTGCCGTGATGGCGATGGAATGACTGAAAAAGCCTGCCAGAGCTTTGGTGGTGAACAGAATCAGATTGAAAAAGACCCCGACGATGCCGCAGAGCATTCCATAGCCTTGGCGGACATTAGAATCGGTGACGTTTTCATGATCCTTGATGAATAGTTTTGCTAATAATGTAACCATAAGATAACCCCTTTTCCCAAATGAGAGTTTAAGGGATATTTTAGCGCATTCTCTTTAAAAATACAAGAGAGAAGATATGTTATATATAAAAATGCAACTTGTGTAAATCAAAGAACGAGAATCCTTGATTTCAAAGGCAGAAATTTCACCCATCTGAATGTTTGCTGAGAATATTTGCTTCATATTCTATTGCGCCGCACGCTTTTTCAGTGTATAATCTCGGTGGACGCAGTGTGGTTATGATAAAGCATATATTCGGGAGATTTTCTATGATAAACAGGTCAAACGAGTATGACAAAGACGGTAAACACATGGTGTGCCGGTATAGTTAATACTAATGTGGTAATGATTCAGAGCCGCGACAATTTTCATGACTTTGCGAATAGGCACTGAATGGTTACTTAATATGTAATGATTGCAATCAGTATAAAGAAAATGGAGGAACGATCGATGAGAAAGAAACCGGTTGTATTAATGATCCTGGATGGTTACGGATTGAACGATAAGGTAGAGGGCAATGCGGTAGCACAGGCCAACACCCCTGTCATGGATTCCCTGATGAAGGAGTATCCTTTTGTACGCGGTAATGCCAGCGGTATGGCAGTAGGACTTCCCGAGGGTCAGATGGGTAACTCTGAGGTAGGACATCTGAACATGGGTGCCGGACGTATCGTATATCAGGAACTGACCCGTATTACCAAGGAGATTCAGGATGGCGACTTCTTTAAAAATGAAGCTCTGTTAAAGGCAATTGACAACTGTAAGAAGAACAACAGCGCCCTGCACCTGATGGGACTGTTATCCGACGGCGGTGTACACAGCCACATCACCCATCTGTACGGACTGCTGGAGCTGGCAAAGCAGCAGGGACTGGAAAAGGTATATGTTCACTGCTTCCTGGATGGACGTGATACCCCTCCTGCAAGCGGCAAGGGTTATGCAGAACAGCTGAACGAAGAAATGAAGAAGCTTGGCGTAGGCAAGATCGCTTCCGTTATGGGACGTTACTACGCTATGGATCGTGATAACAACTACGATCGTGTGAAGCTGGCTTATGATGCCATGACCGAGGGCAAGGGACTGACCGCTGCCTGCGGTATCTGCGGTATTCAGGCTTCTTACGACAGAGAAGAGACCGATGAGTTCGTAAAGCCCACCGTAGTGGTAGAAGACGGCAAGGCAATCGGACTGGTACAGGACAAGGATTCCGTGATCTTCTTCAACTTCCGTCCCGACCGTGCAAGAGAGATTACCAGAGCATTCTGTGATGATGATTTCAAGGGATTTGACCGTGTAAGAAAGGATGTTACCTTCGTATGCTTCTCCGATTACGATCCGACCATTCCTAACAAAGAGGTTGCATTCCATAAGATCGCTGTAACCAATACCTTCGGTGAGTGGCTGGCAGCCAACGGCATGAAGCAGGCCCGTATCGCTGAGACCGAGAAATACGCGCATGTTACTTTCTTCTTCAATGGCGGTGTAGAGCAGCCCAATGAGGGAGAGGATCGTATTCTGGTAAATTCCCCCAAGGATGTCGCAACCTACGATCTGAAGCCGGAGATGAGTGCGCCTGCAGTCTGCGAGAAGCTGACTGACGCGATCCGTTCCGAAAAATATGATGTTATCATCATCAACTTCGCGAACCCTGACATGGTAGGTCATACCGGTGTGATCTCCGCAGCTATCAAGGCAATCGAGACCGTAGACGAGTGCGTAGGCAAGACAGTACAGGCCATCAAAGATGTAGACGGAGTTCTGTTCATCTGTGCAGACCACGGTAATGCAGAGCAGATGATCGATTACACTACCGGTCAGCCTCATACCGCACATACCACCAATCAGGTTCCTTTCATTCTGGTGAACTATGATCCTGCCTATACCCTGAAGGACAACGGCTGCCTGGCAGATATCGTTCCGACCCTGATTGAGGTCATGGGTATGGAGAAGCCTGCCGAGATGACAGGAAAGTCTCTGTTAATTAAGAAATAATTTTGACGATTTCTAAAAGGGTAAAGATTGGTCAACTTTGGCAGATACAGATTCTCACAAGATTGGGTTATGATATTTATAGGATAAATAATCTTATGGGTAAAAGGAACTTATAAGAAAAGACAATTACCTATTTTAAAAATCAGATTCCTCAGGCACTTTGCACGGTGCCTGGGGATTTTGTAACTAAATTTCCTTATCAGCAGGAGGAAGTACCTTATGGAACAAAAGAAAAGAAATCTGGTGACCCTGGGCAGTACCGGAATCACTGTAGAGAAGAACTCTTTCGGCGCACTGCCGATTCAGCGGATCTCCAAAGAAGCGGCAATCGGACTGTTACGGAAAGCCTATGCGGCAGGCGTCACTTTTTACGATACCGCAAGATACTACACGGACAGTGAAGAAAAAGTAGGTGCGGCTTTTGAAGGCATGCGCGACAAAATCTATATTGCCACCAAGACCGGAGCTACGACGGCGGAAGGCTTTTGGAAGGATCTGCATACTTCGCTGGAAAAATTGCGCACCGACTATATCGACATTTATCAATTTCATAATCCGGCATTCTGCCCGAAGCCCGGAGACGGCACCGGGTTGTATGAGGCAATGCTGGAAGCGAAAGAAAAAGGAATGATTCGTCATATCGGCATTACCAACCATCGCCTGAATGTAGCGCATGAAGCCATCGAAAGCGGATTGTACGAGACACTGCAGTTCCCGTTCTGTTACCTGGCAACGGATAAGGATCTGGAGTTGGTGCAGGAATGCAAAAAGGCAGGCATGGGCTTTATTGCTATGAAAGCATTGTCCGGCGGACTGATCAATAACTCCGCGGCAGCCTATGCTTATCTGGCACAGTTTGACAATGTACTTCCTATCTGGGGTGTGCAGCGGGAGAGTGAACTGGATGAATTTTTATCTTATATTGACAATCCACCTGCTTTGACTCCCGAGTTACAGGCCGTGATCGACCATGACAGACAGGAATTGCAGGGAGAGTTCTGCAGAGGCTGCGGATATTGTATGCCTTGTCCTGTCGGAATCGAGATCAATAACTGTGCCCGTATGAGTCTGATGATTCGCAGAGCACCTTCCGCAGCACAGCTGACCGAAGAGATGCAGGCAAAGATGCACAAGATCAAAGATTGCCTGCACTGCGGCAGATGTAAGACGAAATGCCCTTATGGACTGGATACACCGACCTTGCTTGAGAAAAACTATAAGGATTATTGTGAAATTTTAGCAGGAAAAGAGTATTAAGGAAACAACTACAAAATGAAAGAAATGTAGCAGGAGAATTTTCAATACAGGAAATTCTCCTGTTTTTTTTAGAAAAACACTGAAAAAATACATGAGGGAAAGAAAATCCGGAAAAGAAGAGATGATTAAATATACATAATGATGTGAAAAATATGCACTATATGCACAAAATAAAATATCAAATCCAATTTATTGAAAAATCTTTTCATAAATATACAGACATATGTACGCGATATGCGTACATTCCATATAAAACAACAAGAAAGAGAAAGCGCGGAAACCGGCAGATACTACATATGTAATTCAGTTGACAGTCTTACAAAAGTGTTGTAATATAACAAAAGTCGTTGTCGGAGATGTAATGTACGTTTTGCAAACATGTATACTTGCATACAAATGCGTAAAATGTATTTTATAAATGTCCGTAGGCAAAAGAAAAGCAAGGAGTTGAAGAGATGCTTAAATATATTGCAAAACGTATCGGCTTAGCGCTGATCACGATTTTTACAGTAGCAACACTCACCTTTTTCCTGATGAACATGGTCCCCGGTGGTCCGTTCCTCTCGGAGAAGGCAGTAAGCCCCGCTGCACAGGCAGCCCTGGAGGCAAAATATGGACTGGACAAGCCGTTGTCCCAGCAGTATCTGACGTATATGAAAGATGCTCTGCACGGTGATTTCGGAGAGAGTCTGAAGCAGAGAGGAAGAACCGTTACTTCTATTATAGTATCCAAGTTCCCTGTATCTGCAAGAGTAGGTGGACTTTCCGTTATCGTAGCGCTGTTGGTAGGTATCCCTCTGGGATGTCTGGCAGCTACCCATCGTGGCAAGACGCTGGACAGCGTGATCTCCGTGATCTCCACCTGTGGTATTGCGGTACCGAGCTTCGTTATATGTACTCTGCTTCTGTATTTCCTGGGAAGTAAGGTAAAGATACTGCCCACCTACGGAATCGGCACCTGGAAGCATTATGTGATGCCCGTGATCGCACTGGCATTGTATCCCACTGCTTATATTATGAGACTGATGCGTTCTTCCATGTTGGATGTTCTGGGACAGGATTATATGAGAACCGCTACGGCGAAAGGAGTAAAGCCTTTCTTCCGTCTGTTCAAGCATGCACTGAGAAATGCACTGCTCCCCGTTATCACCTATGTAGGTCCTATGATGGCTTATACTATGACAGGAAGCTTCGTAGTAGAGAAGATTTTCACGATCCCCGGTCTGGGCAATGAATTTGTCAGCTCGATCATTAACCGTGATTACACCATGATCATGGGTACCACCATTTTCCTCGCAACACTGATGGTTGTCATGAATGTGCTGGTGGATATCGTATATAAGATCGTCGACCCCAGGATCAAGTTGAAGTAAGATTAACAGGAAGGAAGATACCGATGAAAGAACCGAATGCTATGAGCTTTCATGTAAAATATAAACCGGAAGATTTTATGCCGGCGAACGAAGAAGAGAAGCAGAGCCAGGTCATCATGCGCGAGAGCGTGGGCTTCTGGCAGGATGGCTTCCGCAGACTTCGTAAGAATAAGGTTGCCATGGTCAGCCTCTTCGTTATTATTGTAGTTATGATCTTTTCCTTTATTGTGCCTGCATTTTATCCCTATGATTACAAGACACAGATCAAAGGAAGCGAGAATCTGCACCCCATGCAGTATTCCGAGAAAGAGATAGAGCGTATGGATGCGGGAGAGAAGGTATTCCCCCATGTGCTCGGTACCGATAAAATGGGCCGTGATTATGCCATCCGTGTTATGATGGGAAGCCGTATCTCCCTGCTGGTTGGTCTGATCGCTACTGCCATCATTTTTGTGATCGGTTCCCTGATCGGTTCCATCTCTGCTTTCTTCGGTGGATGGGTGGATCTGATCATCATGCGTATTGTGGATATTATCTATACGATACCGGATTTCCTGCTGATCGTGCTGCTGTCCTTTGCGCTAAAGGATCCTCTGGCAAAGCTGGCACAGCTTCCCGGATTCGGATGGATGCAGATCGTAGGATCTAACCTGATCAGTATCTTCATCGTATTCGCATTGCTGTACTGGGTAGGAATGGCACGTATGGTACGAAGCCAGATCCTGACCCTGAAGGAAAATGATTATGTCATGGCAGCCAAGGCTCTGGGAGCCAAGGATGGCCGTATCATAAAAAAGCATCTGCTGACCAACTGTATCGGTACGCTGATCGTTACCACCACACTGCAGATCCCTTCCTCTATTTTTACCGAGAGCTATCTGAGCTTCTTAGGTATGGGTGTGGCAGTTCCCCTGCCTTCCCTGGGAAGTCTTGCAAGTGATGCCATTAACGGAATGATCACATTCCCGTACCTGCTGTTTGCACCCTGTCTGCTGATCAGTCTGATCATCTTAAGCTTTAACCTGTTTGGTGACGGACTTCGTGACGCATTTGACCCGAAGCTTAAGAATTAATGGAAGGAGTAGTGAAGATGGATAACAATTATCTGGTAGATATACAGCATGAACGTCTCTCTTTCTTTACTCCTGCCGGAGAAGTAAAGGCACTGAACGATGTCTCCATTCACCTGAAGGAAGGGGAAGTACTGGGCATCGTAGGAGAGAGTGGTTCCGGTAAATCCGTAACCGCATACAGTCTGATGGGACTGACCGCTTATCCCGGTAAACTGATCGGCGGAGAACTTCACTTCAATGGACACGAAGTGGAGAAAATGACCGAAAAAGATTTTTCCAAAATGCGTGGTAAAGAGGTCTCCATTATTTTCCAGGATCCTCTGACCAGCTTAAATCCCGTATATACCATTGGCAATCAGATCATGGAAGTGATCCGTCTGCATACCGATGCGGACAAGAAAAAGGCATATGCAAGAGCAGTGGAGCTTTTGTCTCTGGTAGGTATCAATGAACCGGAGAAGCGTATGAAGCAGTATCCCCACGAGCTGTCCGGTGGTATGAGACAGCGTGTCATGATCGCAATTGCGCTGGCATGTGAACCGAAGCTTCTGATCGCCGATGAGCCTACTACCGCACTGGACGTTACCATTCAGGCGCAGATCCTGGAGCTGATGATGGAGCTGAAGGACAAGCTGGGCATGGCGATCATCATGATCACCCATGACCTGGGTATCGTGGCGAGCATGTGTGACCGTATTGCAGTCATGTATGCAGGCCGTATCGTGGAGACCGGTACCTGTGACGAGATCTTCTACCATCCGAAGCATGAATATACCAAGGGTCTTCTGGAGAGTATCCCCCGTCTGGACAGCACGAAGCATGAGAAGCTGATCCCCATTGAGGGTAACCCGGTGGATCTTCTGAATCCTCCCGAAGGATGTGAATTTGCCCCCCGTTGTAAGAACTGCATGAAGATCTGCCTGAGAGAGAATCCTCCTAAGACGGATTTCAGCGAGACGCATTATGCACACTGCTTTATGAACCAGAAAGCTGAGATGGAGGGAGGAAATACCAATGAGTGATAAGTTACTTCAGGTTGAACATTTGAAGCAATACTTCCCCGCAGGCGGCATGGGTAAAAACCGTAAGTTCGTGAAGGCCGTGGATGATGTCAGCTTTTTTGTGAATAAAGGTGAGACTCTCGGACTGGTAGGAGAGAGCGGCTGTGGCAAGACCACCACCGGACGTTCTATCTTACGATTATATGAGCCCACCGGCGGCAAGATCACATTTGACGGCAATGTGATCCTGGACGTTGAAAATAAAGTAAAGGTAGATATGCTGCCTTACCGTCAGAAGATGCAGATGGTATTCCAGGATCCTTATGCAAGTCTGGATCCCAGAATGACCGTAGGAGATATCGTAGGGGAAGCCATCGACATCCATAAGCTGGCTGCTAATAAGAAGGAACGTCATGATATGATCATCTCTATGCTGGAGAAGGTCGGACTGAACTCTGAGCATGCGAACAGATATCCTCATGAATTCTCCGGTGGACAGCGTCAGCGTGTCGGCATTGCGAGAGCACTGGCAGTGAACCCGCAGTTCATCGTCTGCGATGAGCCGATCTCCGCACTGGATGTATCGATCCAGGCACAGGTGGTGAATATGTTCGAGGAGCTGCAGGAGCAGATGGGACTGACCTATCTGTTCATCGCACATGACCTCTCTGTCGTAAAACATATCTCCGACCGTATCGGCGTTATGTACCTGGGCAAAATGGTAGAGCTGGCAGACAGCTACGAGCTGGTAGCACGAAGCCTGCATCCTTATACCAAGAGCCTGATCTCTGCAATCCCCATTGCAGATCCCATCAAGGCAAGAGCAAGTAAACGTATTGTTCTGCAGGGAGATGTACCCAGCCCCTTAAATCCTCCTACCGGATGCCGTTTCCGCACCAGATGTCCTTATGCGGATGAATGTTGTGCACAGAAGGAACCCGAATGGAGAGAAGTGGAAAAGGGCCACTACGTGGCTTGCCACCATGTGGAAAAGATCAATGCCTGAAATTAGGTATTGACAGCTGAGCAATTTAGCTGTTTAATATAAAGCTATACAAAGCATAGTGCTTTTGTATGAAAAGAAAGAGGAGGATAACTTTATGAAAAAGAAGTTAGCTATGCTGCTCACCGCAGCAATGCTGGTAGGTTCTCTGGCAGCATGCGGCAGCAACGACAATGGTTCTTCTGCAACCGGCAGTGCCAGTGCAACTGACAGCACCAAGACCGATGCAGCAGCAACTGAAGTTAGTACCGAAGGCAAACAGCTTACCGTTCAGATCGGTCCCGATCCCGAGACCATCGATCCCGCACTGAACAGTGCAGTAGATGGCGGTAATATGCTGCTTCACTCTTTTGAGTGTCTTCTGACGATTGACCAGGATGGTAAGATCGCTCCCGGACAGGCTGAGACCTGGGAAGTATCTGAGGATGGTCTTACCTGGACCTTCCATCTTCGTGATGGATTAAAGTGGTCTGACGGCAGTGATCTGACCGCAGACGATTTCGTATACAGCTGGAAGCGTGTATGCGATCCCGTAGTAGCAGCTCCTTATGCTGAGACTGTTCTGGGTATGGTTAAGGGCTTTGACGAGGCACAGGCAGGTGATCTGGATGCTCTGGCAGTATCCGCTCCCGATGCTAAGACCTTCGTTGTAGAGCTTTCCAATCCCTGCCCTTACTTCGAGTCTCTGGCAGCATTCGCTACCCTGAGCCCTGTTCAGCAGGCAACCGTAGAGGCTAACGGCGATGCATGGGCTACCGCAGCTGAGACCTATATCTCCAACGGACCTTTCTACATTACCGAGTGGGTACCCGGTTCTCACATTACCATGTCCAAGAACCCTAACTACTGGAATGCTGATGCAATCAAGCTTGGCAGCATCAAATTCGTACTGATGGAGGATTCCAACGCAGCTTATACTGCATACCAGTCCGGTGATGTACTGCTCATCAAGGATGTTCCTACTCAGGAAATCCCCAGCTTACAGGGCAACCCCGAGTTCCATGTAGAGCCTCTCCTGGGAACTTACTATTTGTCCATGAATCTGGAAGATCCTGCATTCGCAGATGTAAATGTTCGTAAGGCTCTGAGCCTGGCAATTGATCGTGATTATGTGGCAAATACCCTGATGCAGGGAACCTACTCTCCCGCATACAACCTCGTAGGTGAGGGCTGGGTAGATACCGACGGCAGCTCCTTCAATGCAAATGCTAACGGTGGTCAGAGCTATATCTCCGATGATTTCGATGCTGACCTTGAGGAAGCTAAGCAGCTCTTAGCTGATGCCGGCTACCCTAACGGTGAAGGACTTCCTACCATCACCTATACTACCAATGATTCAGGTTACCACAAGACTGTTGCTGAGTACTTACAGCAGGCATGGGGCGAGCTTGGTATTAACGTAGAAGTAAATATCGTTGAGTGGTCCAGCTTCACTCCGATGAGACGTAACGGTGAGTACATGGTAGCACGTAACGGATGGGTAGGAGATTACAGCGATCCTTCCAATATGTTAGACCTGTTCTGCACCGGCAACGGTAACAACGATGGTAAGTTCTCCAATGCTGACTTCGATGCAGCTATGGAGAAGGCAGCTTCCACCATGGATACCGCTGAGCGTTCCGCAGCTCTTCATCAGGCTGAGGATGTTCTGATGGAGCAGGCAGGATGCATCCCTGTTGCTTACTACAATGACTTCTGGCTGCAGAGCGAGAAGATTACCGGTATCTGGCATTCCGCTTATGGTTACTGGTACTTCATGTATGGTGACATCGCAGAGTAAGCTGCGGATCTGATCATTCAGAATAAAAATAAAGGATCCCCGTGAGAGCGTAAAGATTTCCGGGGGTCCTTTTTTGTGCCGCCTTTTCGGTACTGTCTTGTAAAATGTTGTTGCAATTGTGTACAATATATGGTAATATAAAATCTGCTTGACATTAGGAGGTGTGAAATGGAAGCATTAAGAGTAGTAATCAACATAATTTTTATATTGGTATGTGTAGCACTGACAGTGTTAGTATTGATGCAGGAAGGTAAATCCGCAGGACTGGGTTCCATCAGCGGCGCTGCTGAGACCTACTGGGGCAGAAATAAAGGACGTTCCATGGAGGGAATGCTGGTGAAGATCACGAAGATCCTTGCAGTATTCTTCATGTTACTTGCAGTCGTACTGAATCTGAACGTATTTTAATCATTATGAAGGATGACACTCTTGTGTGCATGGCATACAAGAGTGTTTTGTTATATGTAACTATTCTGAATAGTTACTGTTTGAGCGAGGTTACATGAGTAATAACGAAATCAGAGAGAAGAGAAAAAAAGTAATCTGTGATCTGGTGAAGGATGATTTTTACGTTCCGATGAAGGAAAAGGAACTGGCAATATTTCTTCAGGTCGCAAAAGAAGACCGGGAAGAGTTCCGTGAGATTTTGCGGGAGCTTTTAGCGGAAGGAAAGCTGACCCTGACCGTAAAAGGAAAATATATGAAGTCCAACGGTAAGGTGCTTACGGGAACTTTTATCAGCAATGCCAAAGGCTTTGGATTTGTGGAAGTGGAAGGAAGGGACGAGGATCTGTTCATTCCGGAGGACAAGCAGGGTGGAGCATTCCATAAGGACACCGTGGAAGTGGCACTTCTGCCTGCGAAGACCGGCAAGCGGCAGGAAGCGCAGGTCATTCGTATCATTGCCAGAGGAATGACCCAGGTGGTGGGAACCTATGAGCAGTCCAAGAGTAATTTCGGCTTTGTCATCCCGGATAACACGAAGATAGCACAGGATATTTTTGTGCCGAAGGAGTGGTCGAAGGGAGCCATGACCGGACATAAGGTCGTGGTAGAGATCACCGGATACGGCACCAATACGAAGAGCCCAGAGGGCAAAGTCGTGGAGATCCTGGGACATATCAACGATCCCGGTGTAGACATCATGTCTATCGTACGTGGCTTTGAGCTGCCGGTGGAATTCGGCGAGAAGCTCATGAACCAGGTGGAGAGGGTATCCCAGGAGGTATCCGAGGCAGACTGTGCCGGCCGCAGGGATCTGCGGGATGTGACCATGGTGACCATTGACGGAGAGGATGCCAAGGATCTGGATGACGCTGTCAGTGTATCCTTTGACGGGACATATTACCACTTAGGAGTACACATTGCAGACGTGACGAACTACGTGCAGGAGAATTCCGCACTGGACAGAGAAGCATTAAAGCGCGGCACCAGCGTCTATCTGGTAGACCGTGTGATCCCCATGCTGCCCCATGCCTTGAGTAACGGTATCTGTTCCCTGAACGAAGGTGTGGACCGTCTGGCATTAAGCTGCCTGATGAAGGTAGATGAAGAGGGCGAGATCGTGGACTATGAGATCTGCGAATCTGTGATCCGGGTCAATAAGCGAATGTCTTATACCGTGGTGAAGAAGCTGCTGGAGGAGCCGGAGTGTGTAGAGCATAACGCCGGTATGCCGGACGGAACCTCCGGGGAAGGCGTAGAAACCTCAACAGACTATTCCCAGTACAGGGAACTGCTTCCTATGTTCCGACAAATGGCTGAGCTCGCGGACAAACTGCGGAAGAAGAGACAGAAGCGGGGATCCATTGATTTCGATTTCCCGGAGTGCAAGATCCTGTTAGATAAGGAAGGACATCCACTGGATATTAAGCCTTACGAGCGGAATGTGGCGACTATGCTGATCGAGGATTTCATGCTCGCAGCGAATGAGACAGTGGCACAGCATTTTTACTGGCAGGAGCTGCCCTTCGTCTACCGCGTCCATGATGTACCGGATCCGGAGCGGATCCAGAAGCTGTCTACGTTCATCAGCAATTACGGGTATTACATGAAGGCGCTGGGGCGCAGGAACAGCAAGGTCTCCGCGGAGGAGATCCATCCCAAGGAGATTCAGAAGCTGTTACAGAAGATTGAGGGAACTCCCGAAGAGCCTATGATCGCCAGACTGACCCTGCGCAGCATGAAACAGGCGAAATACAGCACGGAGTGTACCGGACATTTTGGACTGGCATGTCAGTATTACTGTCATTTTACTTCGCCGATCCGCCGTTATCCGGATCTGCAGATCCATCGTATTATCAAGGAACAGCTGCGGGGACGCCTGAAGGAAGAGAGAGTGGAGCACTATCGGGATATTCTGCCGGAGGTGGCTAAGCATTCTTCCGAGATGGAGCGCCGTGCCGATGAGGCAGAGCGGGAGACGGACAAGCTGAAGAAGGTGGAATATATGGAACAGCACATCGGAGAGGAATATGAGGGTGTGATCTCCGGTGTCACCGGCTGGGGACTGTATGTGGAACTGCCCAATACCGTGGAAGGGCTGATCCATATTTCCACGATCCCGGGCGACTATTATCACTACAATGAGGCAGCCTGTGAGATGGTGGGAGAAGCCACCGGACGTTGCTTCAAACTGGGAATGCCGGTACGGATCGAAGTGGAAGACTGCGACCGTTTTATGCGCACCATCAATTTCCGGCTGGTGGATCAATAAATCTTCGGATTAAATGAACTGTTAGTTCATTGACAATTACGGAAAATATAGTAAACTGTAACTATTCAGAGCCGTTAAAAAGAAGCTCCGCAGGTGCGCCTTGTGAATGGGTTTCTGAATAGTTACAAGGTTTTAAGAGGTAGCCATGGCAAAAGGAAAAGAGTCCCAGAAGCTGATCGCAAACAATAAAAAGGCATATCATGATTTTTTCATCGATGAGACCTATGAGTGCGGCATTGCCCTGCACGGTACGGAAGTAAAGTCCATGCGGATGGGAAAATGTAGCATCAAGGAGGCTTTCGTCCGCATTGAAGACGGAGAAGTATTCGTCTACGGAATGCATGTAAGTCCTTATGAGAAGGGGAATATTTTTAACAAAGACCCCCTTCGTGTGAAAAAGCTGTTGCTGCACAAGTACGAGATCAACAAGCTGTTGGGCAAGATCAAGGAAAAAGGGTATACATTAGTCCCTTTACAGGTATACTTTAAAGACGGTAAGGTAAAGGTAGAGATCGGACTGGCACGTGGTAAAAAGCTCTATGACAAGAGAGAAGCCATTGCCAAAAAGGATCAGCGCAGAGAGGCAGAGAAGGAATTCAAGGTCCGCAATCTGTGATCTGCAGGCTCTGATCCTGCAATGCTTTACTGCAAGTGCTTGACAGTGTGTGTGCCATCAAGTATACTTGGTCTGACAATTGAATAAGGGGTAGTAAAGGTTTCGACAGGGGTTTTGCAGCTGGAGAAGCGAGTCGCATGGTAATGCGTTAAATGGCCAAATTAAAATTAAACGCTAACGATAATTTAGCATACGCTGCCTAATGGCAGCAGTCGGCCCTAGGGCACTCACACCTTAGGATCCCGGCTTCAAACATGTGAGAAACGACATATGCAAAGCTTTGCGCATATGGGCGTAACATGAAGCTACTGAAATGCTCAGGGTGTTTATTCCCGGGGCGCGGAGGGAATGTCAAAGAATAAACTACACTCGTAGAAGGACAGGGAATAGGCTTTTGGACACGGGTTCGACTCCCGTCTACTCCATAGAAAAAGTGCCGTTTTTGCGGCACTTTTTCTTTTTCGTGTAGCATCAACCAAACTCAGTATAAGTGGTATAATTTCCAAAGAGTTTTACAAGGGAGTAATTAACAAGCTATGAAAATGAAACATAACAGACCTCAGAAACGTTTGATAACACAATTGTCATTATGGCTGGCACTGCTATTGACATTCACCGGCTGTGCGGAAAGCACCGTCACGCCGCAGGACAATACCTATGCGATTGAGCAGCTGGCGACGATCCCCTCCGAATTGCTGGAAGCATCGGAGACTGCAGTATCGGAATCCGAATCCGGACAGCCACAGGAAAACGCTTCGGATACACAAGAATCGCAGCAGGTCACATCTACAACAGATGTTCCGGCAGGAGAAGGCACATCAGCATTATCCCTCCGGGAGATTCCGGCATACTCCGGCACACCTTATACAGAAGTCAATGGCAACCAGCCTTATTTCACAGAGGAGGAGCTGACCACACAGTCCTTCGAAACCTACAGCGAGCTGGACAGCCTGGGGCGCTGTGGCGTGGCATATGCCAACGTGGGACAGGATCTGATGCCGACAGAACCGAGAGGGGAGATCGGAGCCGTGAAGCCTAGCGGCTGGCATCTGGTGAAGTACGATAACGTGGACGGAAAATACCTGTACAATCGTTGCCACCTGATCGCCTATATGCTGGCAGCGGAAAATGCCAATCCACAGAACCTGATCACCGGAACCAGATATCTCAACGTGCAGGGAATGCTCCCTTTTGAGACGAAAGTCTGCGATTATGTCAAAAATACAGGGAACCATGTCCTGTACCGTGTCACTCCCATATTTGACGGTGATAACCTGCTGGCAGACGGTGTCCTCATGGAAGCCTATTCTGTGGAAGATGCCGGGGAGGGTATCTGTTTCTGTGTATTTGCCTACAATGTGCAGCCGGGGATCGGTATTGACTATGCCACCGGTGATAATTGGTCGGAGGGCAGTGAAACCTACCAAAGCACAGTAGCGCCTGTTGCGGTAGAGACACCGACACCACAGCCTGAGACCGATACTGCGGTGCAGATCACACCGGAATCATCGGCACCACAGGAATCCCAGGGAATTACTTATGTGCTGAATACCAACACCAAGAAATTCCACTATCCCACATGCTCCAGCGTGGACGATATGAAAGAGAAAAATAAACAGATCTACACCGGCAGCAGAGAAGAAGTAATTAATATGGGATATGTCCCATGCAAAAGATGTAACCCGTAGGTATACGTAATACAAAGAGAGATATGCGCAATAAATTGCGCATATCTCTTTTTACACTTGAAATCATAAAGTAATGAAAAAATAGCAACAAATGGTGCAAAATATACAAAATATAAATTGAAATATTAGAATTTTTGTCAATTTAAAATACAAAGTGCACATGATATAATCCAGACATAGCCGAGCAAACGGTTGCGCAAATAAGTTGCGCAACCAAGGGAGGATGCTAAGTGAACATAGAGGATCCGACCGGAGCCTTACGCTCCGGCCGGAAGGCGGAAAGGGAAGGTTACGATGAAAAAAGAGACTGGAAAAGAGGTCTGGCATTTGCGTGTGTGGCGGCTCTGATTGCAGGGAATCTGAGTGAGTCCGGACCGTTGAGCTGTGTAAATGCGGAGGAAACCAATCTGTTTACAGGTGGCGATATGGGGGACGACGGCAGTGAATTCTGGACAGTTGGAAATTGGAAGTTTGAAGGATCCACCTGGGAGGCAGCCGATACTATAAAATACGATCAATGGGCTGCTTATGACGGTACTTCAAGTGGACTGGGAATCAATTTTGGAAATGGGGATGGTACGGTAAGTATTTACCAGACAATTGCCTCTTTAACTGCAGGAGACTATACAGTCACAGGGTGGATTAAAGACACCAACAGTATGACGGGAAACATTACAGTGTATCGTGGTGAGGATATCCTTGATACAGATTCTTTAAGTATTACCTCTGACTTTCAACAGTTTACCTCGCATTTTACGTTAGCGGAAGCAGAAACAAATTATAAAATCGGTTTTCATATTACCAGTGAACAGGGAGCCTGGGTGTGCCTGGATAGTTTGTTACTGACGAAGGATGCGACAGGTGAGACGGAAAGTACTCAGGAACCCACAGCTACACCGACTCCCACAGCTACACCGACTCCGGATAGTAATATGCTGTATTCCAAAACATTTGAAGAAGGAACCAATCCTACGGATATGTCTGACTGGTCCCAGACCTGGAGCATAGACAGCAGTGCTACCTCCAAGGCGGATACCGGTGCCGGAAATGATACTACAAACGTTTGGAATTATTATTCGGCAATGGCACAGAATCTGACGGCTACTACTACGGTGACAGCGTCTGAAGCAGGTAATTATAAAGCCTCTTTCCGGACAGCAGGGGAGAACGTAACCGGAACCATCAGTCTTAGTGATGGAAATAACAAAGTATCTGCGGCTCTGTCGGCAGAGGGGTGGAATGTCTATACACTGGCAGAGACGGATGCATTAACCGTGGAGGCAGGTACGAAGCTCACCATTACCATTTCTCTGGATATTGCAGCAGGCGGCTATCTGAAGATAGATGACATCCTGGTGACGAAAGCAAGTGACACTGAAATTCAGGCTGCAAAGAAAGTAAAAGCAGAAGAATTGCAGAATCTGATCACGGAATATAAAGCATTAAACGAGTCAGATTATACTGCTGACAGTTGGAAAGCTCTGCAGGAATCCATGACAGCAAGCGAGAACTTCCTGCAGGCACTGAATGGCGATTATACTTCTACAACCGTCACAGAGATCGAAGAGAAAATCACGAATCTGAAAAAAGCGAAAGATGAATTAAAAAGCTCTGCTGTGGTAATAGCCGGAATCAATGTGGAAAGGGTAAACGGACTGAAGAGTGATTTCATCGGCGGTGTGGATATCTCATCCTACAGAGCTCTGAAAGACAGTGGTGTAAAATATTATGATTTTGCAGGAAATGAATTGGATGATGCCGGATTTTTTAAGCTGCTGAAAGATAGCGGTATTAACTACGTGCGTATCCGTGTATGGAATAACCCTTACGATGCATCCGGTAACGGCTACGGCGGTGGCAATAATGACCTGCAGAAAGCGGTGGACATGGGTAAGCTGGCTACAGATGCAGGTATGCGTGTCCTGATCGATTTTCACTATTCCGATTTCTGGGCTGATCCTGCCAAGCAGAAGGCACCGAAAGCCTGGGCAGACATGACGATTGCGGAAAAGACAGCAGCAGTAAAAGATTATACGATGAATAGCCTGAACACTTTACTGGATGCAGGCGTCGATGTCGGAATGGTACAGGTCGGTAATGAGACAAACAACGGAATTGCCGGAGAGAGTGGTCTGGAGAATGTCAACACCACAGCAATTTTCCGCGCCGGATGTGAAGCAATCCAACAGGTGGAGCAGGATCGGAACAAAGAAATCAAGGCAGTAGTGCATTTCGCAAATCCTGAGAAACAAAATTATATGACTTACGCTAAAGCATTGGCCGATGCCGGTGTGGAGTATGATGTATTCGCCTCTTCTTATTATCCTTACTGGCATGGAACCCTGGATAACCTTAAGAACCAGTTAAATGCGATTACGGAAAAATATGGAAAAGAAGTCATGGTAGCGGAGACCTCCTGGGCGACCGGCTTAGAGGACAGTGACGGTCATGCAAACACCGTCCGCGAAGGCAATAACGATGCAGGCATGGATTATGATTTCAGCATCTACGGACAGGCGAAGGAACTGCGTGAGGTGATCAATGCCGTCGCAGAAATGAACAAAGGTATCGGAGTGTTTTATTGGGAGCCTGCATGGATCCCTGTAAATGTGTATGACCCGGGAGCAGAAGATGCCAAGCAGACCCTTGCAACGAATAAGGCAGCCTGGGAAAAATATGGTTCCGGCTGGGCAGCTTCCTATGCGAAAGAATATGATGCCGAGGATGCCGGAAAATGGTACGGCGGATCCGCAATAGACAATCAGGCATTGTTTGATGCCTCTGGTCATCCCCTGGAAACCTTAAAGATATTTAGTTATGTAAAAACAGGTGCGGAGACGGCTAAAAAAATCAGCACTGTTAAAAATGCAGATGCAATCGAGATAGAATTAGGAAGTACCTTTACTTTACCGGAGAAGGTAAAAGTTACCTATTCAGATTACACTTCTGGAGCAGAAAACGTAACCTGGAACGCACAGGATGTTGCCGCAGTTAACACCAAGGCAGCAGGAAAATATACTGTGAACGGAACAGTATCTCTGGAAGGAGAGACCTATCAGACAAAATGCGTGATCACCGTGAATCCGCAGAACCTTCTGATCAATCCCCGGTTTGAGGATGGAGAGAACGCATGGACAGTAAGCGGAACCGGTATTAAAGTCCTGATGGATGGCAAGGACTCCAAAGATGGAAAACGGATATCTGCATTTCTTCTACAATGACAGTGATTTTACCTATGATGTAACACAGACAATTACGCTGGATGTAGGAATTTATCGGTTTGGAGGACATCTTCAGGGTGGCGGAAACGGAGAAACAGACAGCTACGAGGTCTATGTCTCCGTAGATGGTAAGACACAGACAGAAAAAGGTGAATTAAAAGGCTGGAAGAACTGGAGCAATCCCGAGGTACAGAATATCGAGATCACTAAGGACGGAACAAAAGTAACGGTAGGAATCCGGGCAAACGCATCTGCGAAAGCCTGGGGATCCTGGGACGATATGTACCTGTATAAGACCGGAGAAGTGGAGCCGGAGCCCACGGAGACACCTGTCCCTAGTGCAACACCGGAGCCAGCAGGAACTCCTGCACCCGCGACAACCCCGGCACCTGCAACAGCACCGGAGGCAGAGAGCAGCTCTGCGGACAAGGAGACGTCCGCTCCGGTACAGACAGTAGACTGGAACACCGTGACTTCCAACGTACAGGCAAAGATCGCGGAAGTGACACAGAATCCGAATATTAACAGTGTGAACATGAATATCGTATGCTCCGGAGAGACCAGACTCCCTGCCGCAGTGCTGGGAAGCATCAAAGGCTCAGACATGACCCTGGCACTTCATAGCGGCAACGGTGTGGCAGTCAGCATCAGCGGACAGGATCTGAAAGGCACAGCCCTGAATGCATTACAGAACATTGATCTCACCGTGGACAGCAAAGCCTGGAATATCCCGGCAGCCATGGTGGCATCCAAGAAGGCAGAAGCTACAAAACAGCTGTCTGTAAAAGACACCGGAGCATTCCTGGTAGCTGTGAACATTCATGTGAATGTCGGAGCAGAAAACAGCGGAAAATACGCAAATCTTTATCGCTATAATGCCGAGAAGAAGCAACTGGAATACTGTGGCTCCTTCCCCGTGACCAGGAATGGACAGTCCATGTTCGCTCTTAAGCAGGGCGGTGACTACATGGTAACGGTAACAGCGTCACAACCGAAGGAGACCGTATATTTTAACAGTGGTGATTATGCGGTGAAAGCAGGAGACACCCTGTCTGCCATTGCCAGACGCAACCATATGACATTGGCGGAACTGAAAGCCAAAAACCCACAGATCAAGGATTTACATAAAATCCGCGTGGGACAGAAACTGAATCTGAATTAAAATTAGAATGGAACTCCGAAGCTGATTCGGGGTTCCATTTTTGGAATTAATAGCAGTATTGTGAAAGCAAAAAAGTAACACATGTATAAGTGTGTTACCTTTTTGCTTTCACAATGTATATCGGTTCTAGTATCAGAAACTTAACCCCAAAATCGAAAATATTTGATAAATGTTTTAAAGTTTATAAATAAACGTTTTGACAAATTATTGTTTTTTCTGTAATTGCTTTATTAGTAGTTCTCTTTCTTCACCTTGAATTCCTGCTGCATCCAGTGACTGCTCCAATGTAAAGTTCATATTCTTCATAAAGTTTTCAACGATAATCATTGTTCGTTCGGTAGAATATTCTTTTGCGTATTCCTTTGCATATTCCTCTGCATATTTTTGTACTGCTTCACACATATTTTCCTGTCCTCCTGTACCTTTCAGATGGCTCACACCTCGAGCTAATTCCGAATAATGCATTTTACCGGGATCTACCTGATGAAAATCTCTCATAAGCCGACCGATTTCATCATCACCCTTATAATTACCATTTACATATATAATATGAGATCCATCGGCAAACGGCTCTTGCAATTCGTTTATATAACGATCCACATGATAAATTGGTAATCCCCTTTCAAATTTATCATATTTATAGATGAAGATTACATAAGAATCCTTGATCTCTTGAAAATCCTGTCCGGCTTTCAACATTCGAGAATCTACCATACTG
Organism: uncultured Acetatifactor sp.; assembly: GCA_934394665.1. GTDB lineage: Bacteria > Bacillota > Clostridia > Lachnospirales > Lachnospiraceae > Acetatifactor. The sequence goes on from CAKRRS010000020.1 coordinate 20,849, forward strand.
CTGTGGTATCGGGCACGTTTCACATGTGCACCTTTCGAATTCGTCTGTACCTCGACATCCATTTCTTCACCATTTTCGTCCAAAGCATGAACATCAAGGATAATATCTCGGCCACTCACTTTCGGATTCTTTAATTCATCCTGTCCGGTTACGCTGGTCACTTTGATATTACGTTCTAAAACGATTCGCAGTAATAACTCTGTAGCTTCGATATTCTGATCAAAAATCCTGCTCATCAGGTCATCGTCGAATAAAGTAAGATTGCACACAATCTTTTCGATGACCGCCTTATCCTGTGTTACACAATTATTATTTTCTTTTGTTGTCATTGAACCCCCGTTTTCTAAAATAATATTATCACGTTACTAAATTAGGTCCAATCTTATATTTGTAAATTGATGCTTATCATTGTAATAAGCAAGTATCAGACCTCACTCCCTTTTGCAGTGTTTGCTCAGGCAGCTTATCCTGTTAGCAAAACAATAGCTTACTAAATAAGCCTCAAGCGTATCATTTCCCATGCAAAAAAATCCGCTTACCGTTTCTTTCAGTGAAATCAGTGGTGAAGTACCCGAACAAATCATATTTGAACTAACTAAGAATTGATTTTGATATCAGAAAATTTTCTGTGAACCTACAATAGCATATTTTGCGTCTGAACGCAAGTAAAATAAAATTCCATCGAGCGTATGGTAACCTGTGGAGAATGGTACTATAAGTAAATACAACATTTGAACCATAGTTACAGGTAAAAAATCAGGAGGGAACAACTATGAACACAGCGCAACCAATTCGGAACCATGAAGATCTGGAAAATTTGAAACGTTATTATCGGGAAGTTCGTCCCAATGCAAGGAACCAGCTGTTGGTTATTTTAGGATTAAATACAGCGCTACGTATCTCTGATATGCTTGGCTTACGCTGGTGCGATGTCTATTTGTTTGAATGGGATAAATACAGTGAGCATATCTGCCTTGTGGAGCAAAAGACCGGAAAACATTCCAGTATCTATATCAATCATAACATCATAGAAGCACTTCAGGCATATCGCAGGCAATTAATCGCACAATGTCACCAACCGCTTCCGGAGGATTATTTATTTTCTCATTCAAATAAAAAAGAGCCGATTACCAGAGTGCAGGCATTCCGGATTGTAAAAGCGGTAGCGAATTACTATCAGATTCCCGGGGTAATCTGTTGCCATTCTCTGCGGAAAACCTTCGGTTACCAGGCCTGGCGGCAGGGTGTCTCCCCGGCACTTCTGGTAAGTATCTATAATCATTCCTCTTATGAGGTCACAAAGCGCTATCTTGGGATAGAACAGGAAGACCGGGACAAAATTTTTCAGGAAATTCAAATCTGATGATTTTAAAAAGGTAACACACTTATACATATGTTACGAATCACGATAACTATTTCCAAAACAGCAACGTATAAGGAAATAATGGATTCAAGGAGGAATAGCCATGCTGAGATTATCGGTAAGAGATGAAGAGTTTCTGATGATAGGAGACGATGTGAAAATTGTATTTTTGGGAAGCAGCGGAGGACAGACCCGCATTATGATCGATGCCCCCAAGGAAGTGAACATCGTACGAAGCAAGGCTATCGAAAAACGGATCCAGGATCCGGAGCTGCTGGCCACCATTCCGAAGTACTACAAGAACCCGGAGGGCGCAGCCAAAAAGAAAAATCCAACGTCGTTATCGTACAGAATAAGTAACAAGGGGATAAAGGGGATCTGAAGCTTGGTAATAATGCGGAATCCTAGGACCGCTTATTATAGAAAATGTAACTTATTAACCACACACCGCAGATAAACGGATGTATCTGCAACTTTTTTACACATGGAGGTAAATTATTATGGTAGTACAACACAACTTAACAGCAATGAACTCTAACAGAATGTTAGGCTTAACCACAGCATCTCAGGCAAAGTCCACAGAGAAGCTGTCTTCCGGATACAAGATCAACCGTGCAGCTGATGATGCAGCAGGCCTGTCCATCAGTGAGAAGATGAGAAAGCAGATCAGAGGTCTGACACAGGCTTCCCTGAACGCACAGGATGGTATCAGTGCAGTACAGACCGCTGAAGGCGCGCTGAACGAAGTTCAGGATATGTTACAGAGAATGAACGAACTGGCAGTTAAGTCCGCTAACAGCACTAATTCTGCATCTGACCGTGAAGCTATTCAGGCAGAGATCGATCAGCTGACCACTGAGATTGACCGTGTATCTGAGACCACCAAATTCAATGAGACCTATCTGCTGAAGGGTGATATGGATGCAACAAAGGATAAAAATTTCCAGTATAAGGATGGCAAGGTTCTCAGCCAGGATTTATACTATCTGAATGGAACAGATATTGTAACAGTTGCAAAGGGAACAAGTACCGCTGCACTGGATACCAAGGCACATGAGTATTATACTGACAGCAAGGGTGTAGTTGCCGGTGAAAAACTTGATTCTACTGCATCTACTACCCATGTAGAAGCTAAGGCCGTTGTTAACACAGATACGTATTATACCAAAGGATCTGATGGAAAATTCTATGCTGTAAAATCCGGAACTGCGTATGATGGTGCTCAGAGCTATTATACAGCAGCAAATAATACTACAAATGATCTGGTAGATAGTGACATGACATTGGTTACAACGGGCTTTGCAACAGAGAATCATTATCTTGTAAAAGAAGGAAAGGATGTATATGATTCCAAGACCGGCGAAAAACTGGCGGTAGGCACTGATATTGGAACAGATGGTGGTGCTATTTCTAAGTACTATGATAAGGTGACGAATATAGCGCTTGATTCCACCAAAAAGGTAGCCGATGTGAACACCTATGCATCAAGTGGATCCTTCCAGTTTGTTGATGCAGATGGAAACGAGATTGCCGCAAATGGTCTGGACAAGTACATCGATAATAATGGTAATTTGAAGAGTGATGTGAAGCTGTTTATTAAGACAGGCGATGGCATTACAGATCGCAGAGCTGCAACGCAGAAGGATGTGACCGATTATGTAGATGCTACGAATGAGTATAAGACCGGCGCATTGACCTTAAAGCTGCATGTAGGTGCAGATGCAACGACCAACAACCAGATTCAGATTGACATTAAGTCTATGAGCGCAGAAACTTTGGGTGTTTCCGGATTAAAGGTAGATGGAACTGATGATACCAATGCGTTGAATGCAATTGAGACCATCAAAGCTGCTCTGAACAAAGTATCAGATCAGAGATCAGCACTGGGTGCTGTTCAGAACCGTCTGGAGCATACCATTAACAACCTTGATAATGTTGTTGAGAATACCACCAGTGCAGAGAGCCAGATCCGTGATACCGATATGGCTACTGAGATGGTGAAGTACTCCAATAATAATATTCTGGCACAGGCTGGTCAGGCTATGCTGGCACAGGCTAACCAGAGCAATCAGGGAGTATTGTCACTGTTACAGTAATAGACTGACAGCGTTATAATAAGATAAACAAATAAGAGAGGGAACAGCCTGTTGGAAGCATCTGCTTTCAGCAGACTGTTTCTTCGTCATAAGGTGGAAAAGCATGAAATTGTTGGTTTATGACTGGACATTTATTACTAGAAGAGACTTGTATACAACATTACAGCAACAGGGAATTGATTTCGAACTGTTTTCTTCGAAAGCATCTCCCAGAATAAAAGCCCAGGAAGAGGAATTTAAGAACGATTTGGAGAAAGCATTGCAGGGGAAAAAGTATGATGCTATTTTTTCTATCAACTTTCATCCGGCGGTAGCAGTAGCAGCCCATGACAGGGAGATGCTTTATATATGCTGGACTTATGACAGCCCGGCACTGGGAGGAGTGCAATCAGCGCTTTTTTTAGATACGAACAGAATATTTTTATTTGATTCTTTTGAATATGATACCTATACCAAGTGGAAAGTACCTAATTTATATTACCTGCCGCTTGCAGTGGATGTAAATAAATTGAACCGGTTCCATCCGAAACCAATGGACATGTTGAAATATCAGGCGGATGTTTCTATGGTGGGACAACTGTATCAGTCGGATATGGATAAGATCTATCCGCTTTTTGATGAATACAGTGCTGGATATATTGCGGCATTGATCAACACACAGATGAATATTTACGGTGTGAATATTATAGATGAGCTTGTCAACGATGCCGTAATCAAGCGATTATGCAATGAGAAAGTAACGGAAGCGTTATTAAGAAATATTAACCATGGTTTTTTACATGATGTAGAAACGTTGAGAAGAACTCCCTTTTCGATGTTTTTATCCAAGGCGGTAACCAATAAGGAAAGAGTACTGCTTCTTACGCTCATCGCAAGGTATTGTTCTGTAAAGCTGTATGCCCCAGATCATCCCAACCTGCCGGGGGTAAGAGAGTGCGGAATTGTTGATTATGAGAAGGAGATGCCGTTTGTCTTTAAGTGTAGTCGGATTAATTTAAACATTACATTGCGCTCTATTCGCAATGGAATACCACAGCGAGTTATTGATATTCTGGGATGCCGGGCACTTGCCTTGACGAATTATCAGAAGGATCTGGAAGAATATTTTGAGGATGAGCGAGATCTGTTAATATACCGGTCGGCAGAGGAAGCACTGGATAAAGTGAAGTATTATCTTGCACATGAAAAAGAAGCAGAAAGAATACGACAAAACGGATACAAGATTGTGAAGGATCAGTTTAGCTACGGGCACCAGTTAAACCGGATCTGGGAGCTTTCTGGTGTAAAGGACTTATTGTAGGGAAGGGAAAGTGCCGGAGGAAAGACATCTGCGGGAGAAAGAGGAAACAGGAATGAATTTGACATATATCACATGGGGGTATGCCTGGGATCAGGCAATCATAGCAGCGTTTGAACAAATAGGATTTACGGTAGAACAGGTAGCGACGAAATTATCTGAAAATGATGAAAAACTTTTTGTAGAAGAATTATTAGGCGGACGGGCCAGTGATATTGTTTTTTCTGTAAATTTTTATAAGGAAATTTCAGATTTTTGTCAGAGAGAAGGTGTACCCTATGCGTCATGGGTGCTACAGCTTCCTGATTTTGACCTGTATACAGCAGCGGTGACGAATACCTGTAATTATATCGGGATTTGTGACAGTTATCTGGTGCAAAAATTATGGGAAAAAGGAGTTACGAAAGCGTTTTATCTCCCGGATGCAATAGAAGCACCGAAAAACTCAAAGAAGGAAAACAAATTTCTTTACAGAGAAGCCTGCTTTGTGGCAGAGTATCAGAAGCCGCCCTTACATACGGAAACGATTCCTGTGTATAGCAGAGGGTACATAGATGCTTTTTTACATACACAGAGAGTATTAATGGGAGAATACATTCTGGAAAATGGACTGATCGAGAGAGTGCATAGGGACGTAATGAATGCTAATCCGGTTCCGGAAGGAATTCTTCCGGAATTTCATAAATTGTTTCTGGCAGACAAGTATCTGGCTCCTGCCTGTACGGCTTTACAGCAATCTATTTTTTTGCAGAATTATGAAAAAATCATGACGATTTATTCCAATGGAGATTTTTCTGCCTGTAAATGTGAAAAACATCCGTTTTTGGAGGATACAGTATCAAGGAACCAAGTATATGCGGAAAAGGAATTTACTGTGGTACTGGCGCCACATACGTTACATAATGGAATCCCGAGGCAGGCGTTGGAAGTCATTGCTGCCGGAGGATTTCCGCTTTGCACCATGCAGAAAGACTACAGCTATTTTTTTAAGGAAGATGAAAACCTTGCATGCTTTCACAGTATGGGAGAATTTAATGATTTGTTGGTACGGTATGGAAATGATACAGGTCGGCGGGAAAAATTGAGACAGGCTGCTTATGAGTTGGTTGTCAGTCAACATACTTATCAACATAGAATACAATTTATGCTTGAGATGTGGGGAAAAATGTGATAAAGCTGTGGGATGGAGAATCAGTAATGAAGTTGGAAATCAGTTTTGAAACATATGGAAGAATGGTATGCTGGTCCTTTGAAAATAGAAAGAAATTCAGAACTGTATGGATTGATAAAGATTCCTATATTATGGGAGCAGAGGTGGAGGCGGGAACGTTTGCAACCAAGGCTAAAGGATGCCATAATATCCAGATAGGAAAATATACATCAATTGGAGAAGCTGGACGTTTTATCACTGATATGACACACGACTATCATTCTCTGTGGCAGGGAGTTGTTCCGGAGCTTGCAACGCCTCGGGAAGGAAGAGATGGAAATGGACAGATTTTCCGCAGGATTATCAGAAAAGGGCAGATATTAATCGGAAACGATGTATGGATTGGCAGTGGCGTGACGATCCTTGGTGGAGTGCGCATCGGAGACGGTGCGGCCATTGCCGCTGGGGCAGTGGTGGTAAAAGATGTTCCACCCTATGCAATCGTTGGAGGTAATCCTGCCAAAATAATAAAATATCGTTTCCCGGAGGAGACAATCGAACGTCTGCGGAGAATCGCATGGTGGGACTGGGACGGAGAGAAGATACGTGAGTGCAGAGAAGATATGTATGGGGAAGTCGAAGACTTTGCCATAAAGTATGATCTGACAATGCAGACACTGCCACGGAAGAGTGGTCAGTACATTGAACGACTGGGAAAACCTGACACACCGGTATTTGTCTACTTTATGGATTTTGATGATGATTATCCGGTATACAAGCATGTGATCACTTCTTTTCTGCGGGAATACCCAAACGCAGAAGCAGAACTTGTCTTATGCTATAACACACAGTCGGAAGAAGACATGCAGAAGATGCAGGAACTTATTTCCATTTTAGAAAAACAAACCTGCATGAACGCATTGGTGAATGTGTATGGCATTTCGGTTTCGGACGAAGAAGGGATAATGAGTGAAGCAGATTATTACATTACAAACAGAGATTGTAGAACCCTGGGAAGGGCTGCCTATGCTGACAGATATTATGTGAAGATTCTGTCGGGAGTGGATATCCCATTATTTCATTTTTAAGAAAAAAGCAACCGCCCCACCCAAGGTGTAGGTTGCTTTTTCTCCAGCGCAACCTTTTTGCTCCAAATAATCTGAAAATATCAGTTATTTGGCCTTTGGTAAAATTATACAAAAACATATTCTGCAAAAATAACCAATTTCGATACCTCAAATTTTGGATACCTGTTTCACAGAAATTCATAGGAAAACGCCCTACGATACTTTATAATAAATATAGGTGTTGCCAAAACGGTAAGCGGTTCGCCTTTCGACGGAATGGAAACATTATGAGAGCTTCCAGTATTATCGTAACCGTGATCAGCATCGTACAAACCAATCGGAAACGAAAACATTAAAAAAGCAACCGCCCACCAAGCCAAGGTATCGGTTGCTCTTTTAGAACCATAAACTGAGGCGAACCGTTGCTGTACGGCAGCATCCTTTTGTGCCTTTATGCTACCACAGAGGTGTATTTTCGTCAATGAATTTCAACGGAAATGCCTGGCGTAGGTTTCATGACGTTATTTCGCACGTTGAGCCTCTAATTCCGCAAGTTTTTGTCTCAGAGCTTCATTTGTCTTGCTCAGAGTTTCATTATCCTTACTCAAGGTTTCATTATCCTTACTCAGGGTTTCATTATCCTTACTCAAGATTTCTTTTTCTTTACGCAGAGCTTCTTTTTGCTGCTTTAAAGCATCTACTTCTGCGCTTAGTGTATCTACCATATATTTTGCAGTATTATCATCCATTACTTTTAATTCCTGTGAAAAGAATCCCATAATTTTCTCCATATCCAGACATATTCGGTACAATGTCTCATACATTGGCTTAAATTCAGGGTAGGCAGTTATGAGCTGAACAATAGTAGAAGGATCATCACTGCTGAAGAACGTAAGCCAGGCTTCCAAATGAGTCTCTATATTTTTATTCTGCATACAGGGATGGAAAATGTCAAGAGGAATCAGGATATATTCCTGTAGCATATCAAGCTTTAAGCCGGAATTGAATATCGTTTCAGAACGATGAAAATAGGTATTCGGAAACGCCTTGAATTCCCTCGGACTTTTTTCGTAAAGGACAATCAGATAGACTTTTTTTAATTGGTTATAGGAAAAAGCATTTCCATAAGTATTCCGGGCACGCTTATACTGACGCAACAGCATGTCTGCACTGTAGCAGGCACAGCGTTCACCGGGGAAGAAGTAACCGATTTTTTGAACTTCTACATTGGCCAGGGATCCATCATCCAATTCGACTATGATATCTGTAACCAGAAGAGAATTTTCATCGGTAATACGAGTGGAATCGTTGGGCAGCACCTTTACAATTTTTACTTTGCGATTCAACATAACAGTTAAAAAGGACTCAAGACGAACAGAATCGTATTCCGGATTGAGGACTTCCTTGCAGAAGCCGTCATACATGATTTTCAGACCACGATTGCCACAACAGAAATTGAGAAATTCCTCTTGCTGATAAGATTTCCACTTTGAAAATACAGTTAACAAATCCGGCTTAGAATGAATTTCCGCAAGAATCTCTTCTTTGGTGCGAATGAGAGGAAAATAAGATTGAAGAACATTTGGCATAAAAAACCTCCTTTTGTCAATCCCCGTATACTTGCAATCGTTCTGCAAATGCTATAGACTAAGATTAGTTTCCGTTTTTATTCGAATCAGCAAAGGAGAGCCTACGATGTGCACAGCAGCAACTTATCAATCTCAGGATTTTTATTTTGGAAGAACATTTGATTATGAATTTAATTATGGTGAGGAAGTAGCGGTGACGCCGCGTCATTATGTATTCAGCCTGCGGCATCTAAATCCCCTGCAGGAGCATTACGCGATGATTGGCATCGCACATATGGCGGGAGACTATCCGCTATATTATGATGCGGTGAATGAGAAGGGGCTTGGCATGGCCGGTCTGAATTTCGTTGGAAATGCCGTATACAATAAAGTACAGGAAGGCAAGGACAATATTGCCCAGTTTGAATTCATTCCCTGGATTCTGGGACAGTGTGCTACGGTGCAGGAAGCCCGGACGCTGTTAGCCCACATCAATCTGGTGGATACGCGGTTCAGCGAGCAGTTTCCGGTTTCCCAGCTGCACTGGATCCTGGCGGACAAGGACGAGGCAATCACCATCGAAGCCGTAGCGGAAGGGCTGAAGATCTATGACAACCCGGTAGGGGTACTGACGAACAATCCGCCTTTTGACAAGCAGATGTTCCGCCTGAACGATTACAGTTACCTGTCCGCAGAACAGCCGGTAAACCGTTTCGCAAAAGGTCTGGAATTAAAGCCTTACAGCAGAGGTATGGGCGCATTCGGACTGCCGGGAGATCTGTCTTCTGCATCCCGTTTCGTACGTGTGGCTTTTACCCGTATGAATGCAGTGTCCGGTCCTTCGGAATCCGAGAGTGTCAGTGAATTTTTCCATATCTTAGGCAGCGTGGATCAGACACGAGGGTGCTGTATGCTGGAAAACGGAAAATACGAGATCACGATCTATACTTCCTGCTGTAATGCGGACAGAGGAATTTATTACTATACCACTTATGAAAATCATCAGATCACCGCAGTGGATATGTATAGAGAAAATCTGGACAGCGACCATCCCGTGCATTATCCGTTGGTACAGGGAGAGCACATCTTATTACAGAATGCCGCTGCCGGCATCACAGAGGAGAGACTGTAATGGAGGAACAGAAAATACTGACAGAGCCACAAACACAAAAGAAACCGGAAGCATCCGGCAGGGTAGTATCAGGCTTTGTATTTTATTCGGAAAAAGATGCCATCCTGGCGGAACAGGAACGGCAGAAAATCGCATACCTGGACAAAAGAATCGACCGCAGCGACTATCCCTCCATGCTTGCCATTTATAAAAAGGCTCTGGAGGAGCGCGTATTCCGCACTCCGGTGGGCGTAGAATACCTCAGGGAGTTACAGGGCGAATTGAAGGCAGTAGAAGAGGAACTGGAGGAAGAAGTGCCGCCGATTCCTCTGTGGACGAATTTTACGGATGTAAGAGGGAAAACGAGACCTGCGAGAAGAAGAGTACAACCGCCCACGGAAGACGGAACGAAGCAGGCAGCCTTTCGTTTGTCTCTGGTCATGAATGTTGTGATGATCATTGCAATTATTGCCATGTTTATCATTGCGTTGAATTCTGACCAGCCGAATATTCTGAACTATGAGAAAAATATTCAGAACCAATATGCGACCTGGGAGCAGGAACTGACCGAACGGGAACAGACGGTACGGGAAAAAGAGCGGGAACTACATATAGACAATAACGATACGGAAGTTTCACAAAATTGACATATTTTTGCGTTATATTAAATGCATTATGAAAGACGAGGTGAAAGCGTGTGGACAGACTGAAGGTACTCGTAGTAGATGATGAAAGCAGAATGCGTAAGCTTGTCCGGGATTTCCTGGTGAAAAGTAATTTCGATGTATTGGAAGCCGGAGACGGAGAGGAAGCCCTGGATCTATTTTATAAGGAAAAGGATATCGCCCTGATCATTCTGGATGTCATGATGCCGAAGATGGACGGCTGGCAGGTGTGCCGCGAGATTCGAGTGAACTCTAAAGTGCCAATCATCATGCTGACTGCCCGTAGCGACGAGCGGGATGAACTGCAGGGATTTGGGCTCGGTGTGGACGAGTATATTTCCAAGCCCTTCAGCCCCAAAATTCTGGTGGCGAGGGTGGAAGCTATTTTACGCAGAACAAACCAGCTGGGACAGGACGAAACACTTACCTGCGGCGGCATTACCGTGGATAAGGCGGCGCACCGTGTGCTGATTGACGGCAAAGATGTTGATTTAAGCTATAAGGAATTTGAACTTTTGACGTATTTTATGGAGAATAAAGGAATTGCCCTGTCCAGAGAGAAAATCCTGAACAATGTATGGAACTATGATTATTTCGGTGATGCCCGTACGATCGATACCCATGTGAAAAAACTACGCAGCAAGCTGGGCGAGGAAGGTAATCTCATAAAAACCATATGGGGAATGGGGTACAAGATGGATGAAACAGCGGAAGAAGCAAAATAATGACCAAAATAAAAAAGTACATTCGATCAGAGGGCAGTTTGCCTGGATCTTTATCGGTCTGATGATCGGTACGATCCTTTTGTGTCTGCTGATTAACTATATGTTCCTCGGACGTGTCTATATGCAGAGCAAAATGAATGTCATTCATGACGCTTACTGGACAATCAAACAGGCGGCTGAGAGCGACAGCTACGGTTCGGAAGAGTTTGCCAGAGAGCTGGATGATGTCTGCCGGAATTATAACATGACGGTGTGTGTCATGGATGTGAATTCCAATATGAAATACGTATCGGTGAACGGTGGGGAAAAACTGGAGAACCGCCTGATCGGCTATATCTTCGGTGTGCCCCTCGATAAGGTACGTGCCATAGAGAATGGTGATGATTACGTGATTCAGATGACCGGACAGGAAGGCAAGGAATACCTCGAAATCTACGGCAGACTGAACACGGGTATCTCTTTTATTATGAGGACACCAATCTCGAGTATTGAAGAGAGCGCAAGGATTGCCAACCGTTTCTATGCCATGGTAGGATGCCTGGGATCACTGGCAGGCGGTAGCATCTTCTGGCTCGTATCCAGACGTGTGACGAAGCCGATACTGGAACTGAATGCGATTTCCGAGCGGATGGTGCAGCTGGATTTTGAGGCAAAATATCAGGGCAGGGCACATAACGAGATCGACCTGTTGGGAGAAAATATCAATAAATTGTCCGACTCTCTGGAAAGAACGATTTCCGAACTGAAGACTGCCAATAATGAGCTGCAGCGAGATGTGGAGAAAAAAGAAGCTATTGATGAGATGCGCAAGGAATTTCTGGCAAATGTATCTCATGAGTTAAAGACGCCGATCGCACTGATCCAGGGCTATGCGGAAGGGCTGCAGGAAGAGATCAATGATGATCCTGAGAGCAGACAGTTCTACTGTGATGTGATCGTCGACGAAGCGGCGAAGATGAACAATATGGTGAAAAAGCTTCTGACACTGAACCAACTGGAGTTCGGTAATGAAGTGGTGACCATGGAGCGTTTTGATATTGCGGCTTTGGTGAAAAACTATATGCAGTCGGCGGCGATTTTGACCAAACAAAATGAGATCACAGTCCGTATGGAAGATTATCCGCCTATCTTTGTCTGGGGCGATGAATTTAAAATCGAAGAAGTCTTCATGAATTTCTTTTCCAATGCTGTGAACCACTGCGAAGGCGAGAAAATCATTGATGTGAAAATAGAACAAAAAGACGGAAAAGTACGGGTATCGGTATTTAATACCGGCAAACCGATTCCGGAGGATTCCATCGATCACATCTGGGAGAAGTTCTATAAGGTGGATAAGGCGAGAACCAGAGAGTACGGCGGCAGCGGTGTCGGGCTGTCTATCGTAAAGGCGATTATGGAATCCATGAACCAGAAATACGGCGTGATTAACTACAATAACGGCGTGGAATTCTGGTTTGAGCTGGAGACGAAATAAGCAAAATACATGCAGGAAGATGCGGTTTTGCAAGAAATACTTCGAAGCGTTACGATAAAACTAAGAAGGATAAGAAAAGTTGAGAAAATAGGGAGCATATAAATAATTTATGAGGGATGAACAGATACAGGACGCGCAGATACAAAATGCACCGGTAAAGGTATTATTGGTCGGTGTAGATATCGGAGAGGACGCAGACTTTGCGCATTCCATGGAAGAACTGGCAAGTCTGGCGGAGGCGGCCGATAAGGAAGTGACCGGGCAGATCATACAGAAGCTGGATCATATCAATAAGGCATTATATATCGGGACCGGCAAGGTGACGGAAGTGCGCAGGATGGCAACGGAATGCGGAGCACAGGAGATCGTGTTTGATAATTCGCTGACTCCGTCTCAAGTGAGAAATCTGGGAGATGAACTGGGATTGCCGATCCTGGACCGGACGAATCTGATTCTGGATATTTTTGCCATACGTGCGCAGACCAGAGAGGCGAAGCTTCAGGTTGAGACGGCGAGGCTGCAATATATGCTGCCCAGACTGGTAGGCATGAACGACGCACTGAGCAGACAGGGCGGTGCCAGCGGCAGTATGAGTAATAAAGGTACCGGTGAGAAAAAACTGGAACTGGACAGACGTAAGATCGAGCACCGCATTACCGAACTGAAAAAAGAACTGGAAGACGTCAGCAGAACCAGAGAGGTACAGCGGAAGAAGAGACAACAGTCGAGAATTCCGCAGGTGGCTCTGGTGGGGTATACCAATGCCGGAAAGTCCACCATTCTGAACCGGATGGTGGAACAATTTGGGCAGACAGCAGACAAGACAGTCATGGAGAAGGACATGCTGTTTGCAACGCTGGAGACAAGCGTGCGTAGTGTGGATACCGGGCATAACAAACCTTTTTTCCTCACGGATACGGTCGGATTCATCAATAAATTGCCACACGGACTGGTAAAAGCATTCCGCTCCACGCTGGAAGAGGTGAAATATGCGGATCTGCTGGTACAGGTCGTGGATTTCAGCGATGAAAACTACAGACAGCAGATGCAGGTAACGGAAGAGACACTGAAAGAACTCGGAGCAGGTGACATTCCGCAAATCATAGTGTATAATAAAGCAGACAAATGCAATAGGACGCCGCTGCCGCAAAACAAACGGGACAGTTGGTATCTGGCTGCCGGTCAGAATATCGGTATCCGTGAACTGGCTGATGCCATTGAACAGAAAGTTTACGCGGATAATGAGGAGTGCATTTTTCTGATTCCGTACAGCGCAGGAAATGTGGCATCGTATCTTTGCGAACAGGCACAAGTGTTTTCCAGAGAGTATCTGGAAGACGGTGTCAGGATCCACGCGGACTGTCACAGACAGGATATTGAAAAATACAGAGAATATGTAATAAATAATTGACGGTAAAGAGATATAAATAACAACTCTTTGATGCATTTGTACAGATAGAAACACAAGAAGAAAGGCAACAGAGCTTCTCGTGAAAGAAGTGTCTCAGATAGTGCTTTTTTGCGAGGGGAGAACTTAAGAGGGAAGGATAAAAATGGAAGCAAATACACAACAGGAACGTGCAAAACAGCTGGAACAGCAGGCGAGAGAATATCTGATGCAATCTAACGATCCGATATTTACACAGTATTTACAGCAATTGCTGCCGAGGATACAGAAGCAGCCGCAGTATGTAGAGCAGTTACAGGCGGAATTGAATAAAAGTGTAGAATTCTGGCACAGAAGACAACAGATCAATGCCGTTCGGGAAGACAGAAGTGTTCCGGAAGTATCTTTTAGTGTGCCGCCTGTGCAGAATGAATCCGCAGCAGCAACGCCGCCTGTGCAGAATGAAACGGTAACGCCACCGATACAGAACAAAACTACAACGGCGGCAATCCCTGTACAAAATGGGAATACACCACCGGCACCTGCCCGGAAAAAACCGAGTACAGAATATGTGCTTGCCACGGTGGCACTTTCTGTGGTGGGCGGTATATTTATTTTGACGGCACTGGTGTTGCTTGGCATGTATTTTATGAACGGCTGGGTCAAGGGGATTGCATTATATGTGGTATCCCTTGCGGTAGTAGCAGTCGCAGAATTGCTGATACGCAGAAAACAGCCGAAACTGGCGCAGATTTTCTCGGCGATCGGCGTGGCGGCATTGTATCTGGTCACAATGATCAATACGTTGTCATTACATATTTTCGGAATCCTTCCGGCGGCGATCATCATTATGCTGATTACCGCCGGCACAATTGCACTGAGTAGAAAAAGGGATTCGCTGATCCACAGATTGTTGGGAATTGCGGCCTGCTGGCTGTGTGCGTACCCATTGACTATGTCATCGGGGTTTGGGGACGCGGAAATCCTGTTTATTTTGGCACTGATTCTTGTGATGAATCTATTATGCTTGTGTGTTCCTGTACACAGAGGCCGTACGGCGGCGCATATTACACAGCTTGTCAGCGTGACGATCATGCTTCCGGTTGTGAGTTACTGGCTGCTTCATACACAGAAAGTGTTAAGTCTGCCGATGCTTGTCACATATGGTGTATTTTTCCTGATTGGGGATCTGGTTTTGATGCTACAGACAAATTATGTACAGAAGGAGAGTGAAAGTGGTCGCACAGTGAATCACAGCGGACTGTCACTTTTGTATATTTTGTTTGCCTTTGTAGCCGGACTGACGGTAGAGAACGGTCTCAATACGCTGTGGGACTATGGACAGAATGCGATCAATATTGATATCTACGTTGTAACGGGAATCGTACTGGTAGTGACGGTAGCAGTAATCCTTGGTATGCGGAACGCAAAGGGAAAATGGATGCCCTGCTGGCTTTTCGGACTTGTTACATTCTGCGCGGTTTCATTAGAGGAAAACGAATTACTTTCTCTGACCATTGTGACAGCATTATTGATTCTTGTAAAAGTACTGAATCGTTTTGCAAAGAAAGAACTGAATGGACTGGATATTGCACTGACAAGTGCCTATTGTATTTTGTTATTGGCAAATGAAGGCGAAATCCCTTCTGCGTATGTATTGCTTGCCGGTACAGTGATCAGTATGTTCCTTGTATACGGATGGACGACTATGCAGGAAATCCTGCTTACTTTTTCCCTGGCGGCTTATGCTGCATGGAATCTGATGCCGATGTTGAAACTGCCGGCATTTTCCGGAATCCTGTTTGTTAGCATTTTGTTGTTCAATAATGTAAAATGGATGCGTGGAGAAAGTATCCGGCTGTTTAATGTATTTGTGATGGTCGGACAGATTGGAACGCTGATCTGCCTTGCAAACCCGGTATACCGCAATTCTTATATTACTTATTTGTGTGTATTTGTATTCGTACTTGCTTATCTGGTATTGACCTTACAGGAGAGATACTATAAGGAATTCAAACACAAGAATTTGATCATTGTCCTGTTTTTGACCTATATGGCTTTGATTTTCAAGACGAACATCCCGGTGATCAACAGCATCCTGATTATGCTGATCGCACTGGTGAGTGTTACTCTGGGATTTGTGAAAAAAGATAAGCCGGCAAGGATTTATGGACTAGTGATTTCTTTAGTCACTTGTGGTAAAATTGCATTATACGATTACTGGGGAGCACCTGTGTTACAGAAGACGATCCTGTTCTTCGTTGTGGGTGTGATTGCACTGGCAATCGCCGGAGTCTATATCGTGTTAGAAAAAAAGTGTAATGAGCAGAACTGATTGTATAGGAAGGAATTATTATGGCAGTAAATAAAAAAGTGATAGGGAGTGCATTCCTTTGTGCGCTCGCACTTACTATGACGGCCTGTGGAAATCAGATCCCTGATCTGACGGAGGAAGCGTCACAGCGCATCGGTGAGTATGCTGCGGTAACACTATTAAAGTATGATGCAAGCAATCGAAGCAGGCTGGTGGATCCGGATGTTGTGATTGCAAAATTGGAGAAAGAAGCAGCAAAGGCTGCGCAGAAGGAAGAACAGCAACAGACACAAAAACCAGACGGTACAGACGGTTCCGGTGCCGCCGAGGTTGAAACTCCGGCTGCACAGGAAGATATTACAGCCAGCATGGAAGAATTTTTCGGATTACCGGAAGGCGTGACCTTGTCTTATGAAGAATACCAGGTGGCGGATTCTTACCCGGAGGACGGTTCGACGGCAGATTATTTTGCACTGGATGCATCCGACGGAAAAAAACTGGTTGTATTGAAGTTCCGTATGACAAACGGTTCTGCACAGGATGAGAACATTGACCTGTTAGACAGCGGTTCAAGATACGTTATTACAGTGAACAATAGTGTCAGAGGAAATGCATTGCCTACTATGTTACCGAATGATATGTCTACATATGTAGATACCTTAATGGCAGGGGCGGAGCAGGAATTGGTTCTGCTATTAGAAGTGGACGAAGAGACGGCGGCAGATATACAGACGATTTCTTTGCGACTTAGAAATGCATCAAATGAATATACAATTCAGCTTTTATAAGAGAATATACAGTAAACAATTCGAAAAGAATTTGAACAAGAGGAAATCATAACGACAAAAAAAGCCCATGAATATGGGCTTTTTTGTCGCAAACATAAAATTGTTTGAAAAAAATGAAAAATAGTGTTGACAAGGAATAGACAGAATGCTATACTCAGATTCGTTGTTGAGTCAATACCGAGACAACAAAACAGCTTACAAGAAACTGGAAAAGATTTCTAAAAAAGTTGTTGACAAATACCGACAAGGTATGATAGAGTAGTGAATGTTGCGAAAAGCGAAAGCCTTTCAAAACAAAAAAGTTTTCAAAAAAAGTTGTTGACAAACGAAAGCGGTCGTGATAAGATATCAGAGTTGCCGCTGAGAACAACAGCAACAAAGCTTC